>JBGSQR010000500.1:0-31285 GCA_041737975.1 Geobacterales bacterium
GCGGTCCCAGCACATTCGCCTCCAGGCGATTGCCAAGACATTCCAACAGCCGGATGAATGCACCGATCAAGTCATCTGTCATCGGAGTTGCCGACATTCCCAACGGCACCATTTCCGTAGGTGTAATGCCATCATCCATGGCCATCAGCAATTCACTTACCATTGCGGCATCCACACTTACGGACACACCCAGAAGAGGCTCTTCAGCACTGGCAATAGTTTCACATTCAAAGGGGAGCGGAACGGAAAGCACCAGATAGTTATACGGATCGTAAGCGTAGACCTGATCACCCAGATAGCCCTTTTTATGCCCCTGTGCAACCACGTAAATGCCCGGTTCATAAGAAACCGGCATCCTGGGGATAGATGCATTCGAACGAAAAAATCTGACGCTTTTCAATATGGACGGAGAAAACCAATTATTGTTAGCCAATGGTTCCAACAGCTGGACAAGCCGCTTTTTTGAATCTTCACTTTCCACAGTCATTTTCAAATACTCCCGGCCCCGCATTTGTCAACAATGATAATCTGGAAAGAAATATACATACTTTTCGAACACTTTACCAAATTTTCTACTGTCAGGAGAATTAGGCATTTATTTTGGACGATCATGTATTGTTAGCTTTGAGTTACGGGTGTACAAAAAAATACTGGCCGGCTTTCGGATATGAAATTAACCACTGGAATATGGAGAATAATATGTCAAAATTAACTGTAATAGCAAAGATCGTGGCAAAAAAAGATTTTCTTGAAAATGTAAAAACTGAGCTGCTCAAAGTCATAGAACCGACCCGTCAGGAGGAGGGTTGCATCGAGTACCTTCTACATCAGGACATGGCAACTCCTGAACTATTTGTCTTTTACGAAAAATGGAGCAGTGAAGGCTGCCTGGAAAAACATATGAATACGGATCATTTCAAACAGCTGGTTGCAGCAATTGGCGATATCACAGAAGAGGTAAGCATTAACAGACTGACGCAATTGAATTAGGTTTGGAAGGCCGGGAGTATCTTAAAAAACATATTGAACCCAAAAAAGGAGACCCGTATGGCTGCAAAAAAGATTCTTATGCTGGTTGGTGACTATGTGGAAGACTATGAAGTCATGGTGCCGTTTCAGGCATTACTGATGGTTGGACATACTGTACACGCCGTCTGTCCCAATAAGAAAGCCGGTGATTTTGTCCGCACCGCCATTCACGATTTTGAGGGCGACCAGACTTACAGCGAGAAGCCGGGACATAATTTCACCCTCAATGCCAGCTTTGATGAAATCAAGGCCGAAGATTACGACGCCCTTGTTGTTCCGGGTGGACGTGCACCTGAATACATCCGTCTGAACAAAACAGTCCTGCAAATAGTACGTCACTTTGCCGATGCGGATAAGCCGATCGCTTCCATCTGCCATGGCCCCCAGCTTCTGGTCTCAGCCGGCATTATCAAGGGCAGATCCTGCTCGGCCTATCCGGCGGTAGCACCCGATATCACCGACGCCTGCGGCACTTACATGGATATTCCGCTGGACAAGGCCCATGTGGATGGCAAACTGGTCACAGCACCGGCATGGCCTGCACATCCTGATTGGTTAGCTAAATTTCTGCAGGTACTGGGCACCCGGATCGAACCTTAACTTTACTTGTAACTGAACGTGAAAGGCGGTCAAATGGCCGCCTTTCACAAGCTGAATAGCTCTAAATATCAACCCCATAATGCGAGGTGCCATATGCAGGGAATTCGAAGCATGGCAAGGGTGCTATTTCTTGTAATCGGATTGGAAGCCGTTGTTTTGGCCGGTGAAAGTCATGCCGAGGATTTCCTGATGCAGCTGCCTGCCTACCCGAAACTCACCTATCGCATCAGCACCACCAATCAACTGGTCAGACCCGAACCGTTCCAGATTCGTTTTGCACGGAAAGATTCGAGCCTGTTCTGCGGCAAGGTTGTTGAAGTCGGCATATACGCCTGCACACAAGATGACAACTTCGGCTACTTTCCAGCGCCAGGTGTGGCATATCCCAACTGCAGCCACTTCAAGTCACCGATCTCGGGAGGAGCGGCACTGTGCAGCTTCAATTACAACGATGACCTGGTAAGCCTGAATCTGCTGTACACCAGCATGGAGAATTATATCCGCGACAGATTTACGCAGGCAACGGACATTATGTCCAACAATTATTATCTCAACCGCCGCACAAAGCTCCAGTACGAAATCGGACAAATTCCGTTCAGGGTCTTCCTACAGAAAAACGGTGGCGGGTATGACTGGAGGAATGTGGTATCCCCAAGCACCCAGATGACCTGTAACAACAAGGCGTGCTATATGCGGGTGGAAATGGCGTTGGATCCGATTGCGAATCTCCCTCCCACGATCGACTCAATATTGCTGTCTACCGATACACTTCCTGTCAATGGAGGAACGATCAAAGTAGTAATGATTGTGATTGATGATGTGGATGTTAAAAAGGTTGAAACAGTCTATAGTGTCGGGGCTCAGGCATATAACCCTCAGCAGCTCCACCGGACCGGCACACTGGGCAAGACCGCCCGCGGTTATCAGATTTCCAAGTGGGAAGGGGAATACATAATACCCGCAAACACCGGATATACAGCGCGTAAAATCAAGATCAACTTCAAGGTCTACGACGGAGAGGGAGGTGTGACGGATATTAGCGGGACAACTGCCAGGATTGTTCAACAAGCCGGTCTGATTGATACAGCCCCGCCCCAGATCCAGGGGATCACAGTTACGCCGCAGAACTTTCCGGCCAGTGGCGGCGGGATAACGGTCAACGTGCGCGCTTCGGACAACCAGGGTGTCGGTTCGGCCATGCTGACGCTGACAATGCCGGACGGCAGGACTTCGCCGATGCAGATGCCACTGGTCAGCGGAACCAATGCCAATGGAGAGTGGCGCTCGTCATGGAATATGTGGACCAACACCGCTACGTCACCACTTAGCTACGGAATCAAGGTAACTGTGACCGATGTCGCCAAGAATACGATCAGCAGCCAGACTATCCCGGTTACCGTGGCCGGTGCTGCGCCCCGCACCATCAAGCCATCGACAACCACACCCTCAACTATACAGTCAACCGTACCGACCGGGCAGAAATATCCGCTGCCGGTCAAATGACCGGCGGGATCGATCTGTTGGTACAGCTTTCGGCCAATAGATGGCAACGACAGCACAAATGTTATCAAAATTTTGGAGATACTGGTTTCTCTGTTATTAGCTGATATACTTTCAAAGGTTATTAGGTCGCTATAGACATTTAAAACTGAAAATTGCATGAGGAGAAACAGTATGAAGATCCTGATGGTACTCACGTCTCACGACAAACTCGGCAACACCGGTGAGAAAACCGGTTTCTGGCTGGAAGAGTTTGCCGCCCCCTATTATGTATTCAAAGACGCCGGAGCAGAAATTACGCTGGCATCCCCTAAAGGCGGGCAACCGCCGCTAGACCCGAAAAGCGACCTTAAAGACTTTCAAACCGCAGCAACCGATCGTTTCAAAAACGACCAGGACGCACAGACCGCCCTGGCAAATACGGTCAAGCTGACAGAAATTACGGCAAACAGCTTCGATGCGGTTTTTTATCCCGGTGGTCACGGTCCGTTATGGGACCTGGCAGAAGACAAGGCATCCATCGCCCTGATTGAAGCCATGTATGCCCAGGGCAAACCTGTTGCTGCCGTCTGTCACGCCCCTGGCGTATTGCGTCATACCAGGTCTGCAGCAGGAACTCCACTGGTATCGGGCAAGAGCGTCACCGGTTTCTCCAACACGGAAGAAGCTGCCGTTGGCCTAACCGATGTGGTGCCTTTTCTGGTGGAAGATGAAATGAAAAAAGCGGGGGGCAAATATACCAAAGGTAATGACTGGCAGGATTTTGTCGTAAATGACGGCAACCTGATCACCGGGCAGAATCCGGCATCATCCGAGTCAACGGCAAAGGCGCTGCTTGAGCAGCTTTAACCAGTAGAAAATTCAACCTCAACAAACTATTAGTGCCCATCCGGAGATTCCTGATGGGCACTAATAGTTTCATTCCAAATAAATTTAATACAACAGCGTGATCAACTATCGTGCAGCCAGGCTCATAAGCTTGATATTTTAATTATTTATCCATTCAATCGCTTCAGCTCGATCCCTGAAGATCTTCATAGTGGGCGAGACATGTTCCATGGAAGCATATACTGAATACATTCGCAAAATACCAAACTCCACATCTGCTGAACAGACATATGCAGTTTTTTTGTGTATGGCACACTTTTTTACCATTTGTGCGATACGAGTCATGTCATTAGCACTGAGACTTAAATTGCTTCCGTCTTTATAATTCCACAGCACACCTTTAGAGAAATTGCAGTAATGACTATTTATAATAGCAAGTACCTCGTCAAGAGAACTCTGACCATCCAACACAAACTCGACTATAGAACCTGGCTCAATAATATTAGTTTTAATCACTAATGATTTCCTTCTCTTTTGTCTAACGGCCATGAAGTTGACCCACCGGTTTTTGGACGGGTCGTAACAGATTCATCTCCGGATCGTCGATTAGCCCCAGATCGAATTCCTACTGCTCAGTCGCCTTCGACTTAAATATGCCGATTTGCTGACCCTGCGGAATGGTAATGGAGTCGATACCCTGCTCTATTAAGGTGATAACCATGGAACCACCATAGGCAAAGTGACCGAGCATATCTCCCTTATTGATTGGGACTACTCTGGGCGCGGCTACGTTTCTGAATGCATCCTCAAACATCACCGAACCGATTGTGTCCAGTCCAACGGGAATCATTGCAATATACCCGTACTCCTTGGTTTTTATTACAACATAGCCGCGCCGGAAGTGTTCAAACACGCTGTAGCTCTGACCGTATCCGATATTCCCTTTGTTCACAAAGGCGGGAAAGTCGGGAATTCCCGAGTACTGTCCGGCAACATCATCGTGGGATTCCACGACAGTGCCCGAAGCGACGAAATGATAATTATGGTAGGTATTCGGTAACAGAATGCAGGAAATTGCGGTCCCATTTTTAAATTTTTCCGCATAGTTCGAGCCGTTCAGCAGTTCCCTGATATTCAGCTTTTGATTCAACTTCGTAGAAACCCTGGTATCCGGCGTCAAAGGCTGAATCATATTCAGCACGCAATCTGTAGGCGCCACCAGGACCGAGTCATCCGTGGGGCTTGCGATTGTTCTCTTGCCAGGCTTCAATTTACGGGTGAAGAATTCGTTGAAAGACCGGAATCCGCTGGTAGGAATGATATAATCATCAATGTGATTGGTCGGGTCGGCCATCCACTGGGAAATGGTACCCGTCGACAGTGTGCTGTCCATGAATTTTCCGCGTGACACTACGAAATCCTTGGTCCAGCCCAAACCTGGCTCTTTCCCTACGATCTGTTGGCCATATTCGTTATCGTAATAGAACCCGCCAAACATGGTAATGAAGTTGAATTCGTCGACCTTCTGACCGGGAGGGAACAGCGAGGGAGGGGGATTCTTGCCGTTGACCGGCAGCAAAGCATACCAGTCATTAAAAAAAGAACAGAAGTCCTTGAACGTTCTGCCTTTCCAGGGATTTTGCGCGCCGTTATACGGAGACTTGATATTTGCAAGCGCCTTATCCATTGTCTTTTTAAATTCAGGATTGGTGCTGTACAGTTTTTTCAAATCCACCACCGGGGGAGCGTCCGGCTCCGCCGAAGACCAGTTAGCCGAAAACATGAGACATCCAAAAATGCAGAAGGCAGCGATTTGAATCATTTTCATTGTCGTCTCCAAGGGTTAGATTTATTTCAGTGCATTGAGATGTAGTCTCTTCCTGGCCTCTCTGAAAAACAACGGTTTTAGAACTTTATAAAGCCCGACTTGTCCAATGTGCTCCAGAAAGCAAGTAGTGATAGCATTTTCTGGATTTTCACCAGCATTAACTGCCGAATTAATAAGAATTGCAAGTCCTTCAATCTGCTGGTTGCTGAATTGGTAAATCTTTCCGGATAAGTATGGCAGAATGGTCATGTAGACTGCGGAAAGATTAAATATCCCATCTTCCTTGATATATGAGTTTTCATCGTCCCATTCCTCCCTGAATCCAGGAGACAGCACAATAAGTTCATCTAAAATTTTATTGGGTGTTTGGTAATTCATATTTATTGCTTAACGGGGTGTTCGGTTGACCGGCCATCAGGCCGCGTCTAACCGGCTGGTTATACTTTGGGGGCTGATATGTTTATCAAAAGTTTTATTTTCGGTGCGCCTATTGTTGTATTAATTTTGGCGATTACTGGACTGTTTGTACATGATTATGTGCTTTCGATTATATCTGGGGTTGCTTTAATTTTACTCATGCCATTGTTGAAAGCGTATCCTAATTGGTGCGAGCGTCCACATGATGAAAGTGATTATGATTAGGGTCATAACGCCATGTTTCATTAACTTCAAACTCTTCTTTTGTAATGCCTTGGTACTTTATGTTTACTGTTACATCTAGGATGGTTTTACCACTAATAATGTTTTCATAGTCTGCGCCTGTTTTTAGCCTTATGCTGTGTGCAACTTGTGGAAAAAGGTTCGAGTTGCTGTCATAAACATCCTCATTGGAGCGATGGGCCTTGTGGCCATCGAATAGCATATCGTACTTTATACGCACATTACTGGCAGGCACTGTGCCAAAGTTTTTATAGTTCACATAAAACAACAGGTGTTTATTATCGTCTTTATTTATTTTAAATGATTCTATGCCGACATATGGCCTATTCGCTGACTTGTAAATGTTTTTGGTTATTTCAGTGTATTCACTTGTTTTTACGCCTACATAAATAGCCGCTCCAACATTAATTACAGTCGCAGCAGCGATCACAATGGTGGCAAGTGTAATCGGGTCTTTCCATGTTTTTTGTGAGTTTTTATTTGTCATTTTTTTAGTCCGTATAACGGGGTGCCCGGTTCACCCGCATCGCCCGGTTTCTCAGGGCGGGGCGGCGTGCAACCGGCTGGTTGGATGTTTTTTCACTGTCCTGTAAATTTCCACCGAAAATTTTTCATTTCAATTTCTTTTTGTATGCCGTCAATTTCAAGGTATTTCTTCTTATCTTTATGGATCATTGGGGTCCACTTTGAATTGTAGTAAAGAGCTACGCTTTTTCCTGGCCCAACTTTCGCGTCATATTGACCATCAAGGTTGCTATCAATGAATGAAACACCCGATACTATATTGTTTGAATAATTGTACGACTCAAATTCTCCGGTTGATTCGTTGTAGTTCACACTGATGGCTCTATTCTTTGCATCAACAATGCTAAAGGATGGGCCATCAAAAAAATCTGTATTATTTGTGATATTTATTTGCGGAAAACGACGCTTGGATGGATACATGATTGCTTCTGTTTTTGAAGAATTACCTGGCACGAAAACAGTAAATGCTCCAAGCTTACCTGTTTTTGCTTCAGTTACCCAGGGAGCTATCATCTTCATGGCTTTTTTATTGTCATCATCTGGCCACTTAGCCGTAATGTCTTGTGGCCTAAATTTAAAATAGCCAATAGCAGAAAGAACAACCACTCCCGCTAAGAAACCTAATCCAAATGACTTCCAATTCATTTTCATTCTCCGTGTGCCATCCAACGGGGTGTCCGGTTCACCCGCATCGCCCGGTTTCTCAGGGCGGGGCGGTGTGCAACCGGCTGGTTGTGCGGTTAGCCTTGTCAGAGCCCAAGGACTGCTAGGCAATCTTCTCTCTCCAGTTGTCTCCGAATCCAAACGGTCAATTCGTCAATTAGCTTTTTTGTATCTTTCTGTTTTGAATCAAAATTCTGTAAGGTGAGATCATTAAGAATCATATTCCATTGTTCCTTTGATATGTCAGTGAATGCGTAGTGATCATAATCTGGCACGTGGCGTTCAAATGCAGGCTCAATTAAGCTAAAAACCTCTTCGTCAAAGAAAATTGAGCCGTCTTGCCAGCAAGAACCTTTGTACTTGCCTGGCATTATTTCGAAATAGCAAGTGCCTTTTAGCTCATTTTTCTCAGTGATGATTTTAATTGGTATTTGCATCTTTTCTCCTGCACAACGGTGTCGAGGCTCAGCGGCGGCGCGGCTTTATCGGGCGGCCTGCGTCCAGCCGAGAGTTGGGACTTCGCGTTTTTTTCTACTTTTCTCTATTCAAGGGCTGACCCCGTTGGTTCTTCCACCGAAGAGGATGAAAGCGTTTTTACGAGCTTTTGGATCAGCCTTGAGAATTGTCATTTTTCATCTCTTGTGTCCAACGGACTTGGTTAGTATTTGACTCTCGCAGGCAATTCTCATTTCACTTTGCTGCTTTTTAAGATCAACAACGCTACACGGAGTAATACGATTCCAATCCCGGAAAATGCCACTCCTATGATGACGGCGACAAGCCCTTTACCGATGCTAATTTCTCCTGCTTTTGTCCTGAAAGCAATATTCTGATCAATGATGCCATCATTGACGCCATAATAGATAACTCCCAAAGCCACCAAGAAAACAAGAAAGGCAACTATCCCTCCCATCCACGAGGGCAGCACAAGATCATCACGATGGTCAGATTGTAGATTCATTCTGGTTCCTTATATGTCGTACAACGTGGTGGGGGCGCACCGGCGAAGCACAGCGAAGGCCGTGTGCCGCCGCCTAGTTGGGCATTGCAATTTCTCATGTCTGGGTAGCCACTTTCGACTCTTCCCTTATCGTCCGGAGCAGCCAGGAAGCCACTTTGAGAGCAATTCGTTCATTTTAATTTGGTCGGTTGCCAGGTCAATAGCCGGTGATGCTGTTTTCGAAGCTGTAAGTCGATGACAGAGTACATCCACTTTATTTCCAACATATGTAATATACTCAATAGAGATTTCATTCGCTTTCTCATTGTAGCCAACAATTCTATTTGCCTCTGGAATTGCTGTATCATTTAATATAACTTCGGCTATTAAATTGCCGTTTCGAGAGAACTTCTGAATTGAAATATCATTCTTCCATGAAAAGCTGTTTCGACCAATTAACCAAATAGCGTTTTCAGAGCAAACCATACGATCAGGATCAGCCATTGCGATAGCTTGACAACGATTTCCATCTTCAGCATCAAAGAGGATTGCCGTTCCGCTCAGTTCTATTGAACCGTTGCTAGCTTTTTTGGAAATAGAATTAAATTCCATCTTGTCTTCGCAATTATACTGCCTTTTCCAAGTGATTGTTTCGTTAGGGTATACATTCGCCAGTATCTTGGGTGGTAAGGTTTTAGAAGTAACAAGATGTTCGACCGACGGTGGTTTATTATTTTGGCATGGTTGAGGGGCTGCTGGGTTGAAATTGCCTTGTGGAATAAAGGTTTGATCAATAAGCGACTTTTCTGTTATGCCATCCGGGCAGTGTTTGCCATGGAATACTTCATCACCCTCCCTGAAATATTGAATCATTTCGCTGAGACGTTTTTTATCGGAAATACGCTCAATCCAAGTTATGTACTTATAGACTGAAACATCTTGTAGCTTCCAAAAGTCGGAGCGTCTCTTTATTACATAATCATTAAGTATGATGCGGCTATGGTCTTTAGAAGACAAATCCTCTTCTCTTGGGGTTGCAAATTGCCCTCTCTGGAGTGATATACTTTCAAAAACGCGTATACCACCATCTTCTTTACACATTGGGGCAATTTCTTTGTCCGCAAGCTTTCTTTTACTTTGCATTATATGAATTGGCACTATCATAAGCCCGTATAAAACGACTCCAGCCATAAGCACTCTGATACCCCATTTGTTTATTTGAATGCGTATAGGGTTCAAGTTCTGTGACTGTTGAGTTCTAGAATCAATTATGAAAAGTGAGTAAATTATGTAGGCACCAATTAGCAAAAATATTATGCTTACTAACGTAGTCATAAACTACCTTTCTGTGATGTTATAGCTTGATCGTCCAACGTGGCCGGGGCGCACCGGCGGAGCGGAGCGAAGACCGTGTGCCGCCTCGTGGTTAGATATGATTTTTCTCGAAAACCCATGCCACCAGGAAAAAGATCAATAGTCCAGCGTAGGTTATGCTATTGCATATCCAGTTTAGTTTTTCTGGGGTCATCCTGCCTGTAAATTCTCGGTTTTTCCATCTCTTGCTCAAAACTTTGGTTTCATACCGCACCGTCAGAAAAAATGTCATCAGCAACCAGAATCCAGTCATACCAATTGAGAGTTTCGGGTACTTGATCCCCTCATAAACCCACGTACCAAGGGCTAGTAAAACATCTCCGACACCCCAAGGGATGAAAAGCCCAAACCAAGAAATGAGCCCTATCGCGAATGGGAAGCCGAAGCCCACGACAATTGTGGAGAGTATGTTAGTAACCAGAGAGTCCCAAAAGGCCAAGTCTCTTGGAACTCCCGCGAGTCGTACATACAGAAACCACTCAATAAGGATGATAAGGATACTTCCATAGAGAAATGCAAGGAAGTTGAAGATAAGAAGGAGCGGCCCTCCGCCGTCTGCGAATCCTATGGAGGGAGTCAGGACCACCAACGCTATGATACTAGAAAACATCCATTTTTTGTTTTTCATCATTGGCCTTTTTTCAGTATCTAACTCGTTATTGAGCGGTATCCGTATATAAGTGACTTGTGACTTATATAGGTGAACTGTATCGTATATAAGTGATCTTGAAGTCACCGATATAAGCTGCTTCTTTCTTTATCTATCGCCAAAGCCGGTAACAGGTATAGGTGACTTTTACTCCGTATAGCTGTTCTACCGATTAGGTCTGCCCGCACTAACATGCTGCCTCCACCATCGAAACCTCTCAGAAAACCAATCAAATAAACCATTGGAACTATACGAGATGTTTTAGAGGCTGTAAATTAAAATTAACTTCAGAGAAGGAGTTTTATTGATAATATTTTATGCGGCGAAGTGATGTTTTTTGAGCGAGGACTCTATGATTAGTTTTTACAATCTATTTGTTAATCAGCTGCAAGCGCCTCATTAATACAGAACTCAACACAAAGCCCGCAGGCGGTGCAGTTGACGGCATCAAATTCAAATGGTGGCTGGGATTCATCGTAGTTTTCCAGCAAGGCACCGGTGGGGCAAACTTTTGTACAGGCCCGGCAGCCGTCGCAACTTTCTCCTCGTAACAAGCTACCGGCAAAAACCGCAATTAGCCGCTTTTGTTCTTCCTCCGGCTGCTTTCCCAAAACCGTTTTCAGCAAGGCTCGTCCTAACGTCAGCTGCTTCTCCGCATATACCTTGTTTTCCGGGTCTTGAACTGTTTTGGGTGATAGCAAGGTGGCCGCCTCGCTGACAATCGATCTGGTCAGGGAACGAAAAAATCCGCGCCGGTCACAGGTTTCCCCATGAAAGATCAACTGTTCCGGTGACTCGACCAACTGGATTTTGCTGCTGATCGGCAGCTGACTACGCGCCTCGACTGTGGCCAGCTTTTCCTTGATTTTTTTTATTCTGTCATTATTTGCGCAGGCACTGCAACCGGTCAGATTAAGGCTGATACCGGGCGTTTCGGCCAGAAACAGGGCCATTAAAATCTCTTCCGAGATGAAGGCCAGGCATGGTGTTTTCAGATGTGAATCCTGAGTGGCCTTTTGGCAGGCGATAACAATGGCGGTCTGTTGCTGCAGGACTTTCAAGAATGACGACAAGACAATATCCGGACTCAAGGCTCCGCTGGGACAGGCCGCAGAACAGAGCTGGCAGCCAGTACAGAGATAACTGTCCAGGACCAAACCGCCGTCAAAACTTAACGCATTATTCGGACAGACATCCAGACACCGGCGACAACTGCTGGCGCTGAATCTCATCCTCAGACAACTTGACTGGGAGACCTTTGGCAGGGGCATTTTATTTCGAGAGTCTTTTTTCATTCATCCTGTGTAGGTAAAGTGGTCGCAATAACAAGTTCAGTAACATCAGCCAGGGCCTGATAGAATGGACTGTCGGAATTTGCGCGCAGAGCCTCGCAGAACCTGTCAGACCAGTGCCCCAGAAACCTTTCCCTGAAATTGACGGCCCTATCCAGCCAGAGTGAGACTTCCGCCTGATCGTCTGAAGAAGCAGCCTTTTGCAGACAGTAGGAGACAAACTCCAGTTCAACTGCGATGTGATCCGGCATTTCAGTGAATTCCGCATCCATGACCAGACCGGACTCACGGTAAAACTGCAGCACCGCCTGGGTTGACTCACCCATTACCCGCCGGTCATGCTCCAGATAAACCGAGCCGTAGGGCGGAGCCTGCAGGGACATGGGCCCCACAAACAGCCGGGCATATTCAACTGTCAGTTCATCCATGTCAGAGCCACTCCAGGCTTCACACATTGTCCGGGCTGCCGTGGCAAGCTGTGTAGAAATACCGGTGCAAAGCAGGGTCAGATTTGATATCAGTCCGGCCTGGTTCCATTGCGGGTCAGGCTGATAGTAACATGCCGACAACAGTCGATAGGCCGCTTCTTGATCGGCAAGTTGTTTTTTTAATTCAGAATTGGGCATATTGACCTTTAATAAAACAGGCCGGGATTATATCAACCCCGGCCCGGTAATCAGCTGCAATGATCAGGCTTTTTTATCGCCCTTGAAGTTGCGGATATAGTAGACATTAGGGCTGGTGCCCTCCGCTTCCTTGAGACGCATGCCTTTGTATTTCTTGAGCAGCTTGGCCGGTTCACTGGCCGGATCATTCAAGTCACCGAAGATGCGTGCCTGTGACGGACAGGCTTCAACGCAATAAGGCATTAAACCCTGCTTGACCCTGTGATCACAGAAAATACATTTTTCTACCACGCCTTTTCTACGGATGCTTCCATAATCAGGGTGGCTGTGCTTGTTCTGATATGGCGGCGCAGCCCCGGCCAGCCTGGAAACTTCTGCGCCGGAGGCGGTACAACCCTTTATCAACTCTGTAGAATCACGATAAAAGGCATGCGGCTCTGCACCGGAAGCGTTGTAACTGATAACGCTGTAGGCGGCCTTTTGCTTATCCACATCCGTGGCGCTGTAGGGGCACTCCTTCTGACAGCGACGACAGCCGATGCAGCGGGCTTCATTGTGCATAGTGATGCCATCCGCAGTTTTAAACATCGCCTTGGGGGTCACCGGGCAGGCGTCAACACAGGGCGCATCACTGCAATGATTGCAGAGTACCGGCATGGCAGTAAAGGCTATCTCAGGGAACTGACCCTCTTCTTTGTAGATAAAGTCAGCCCAGTTATAGGTCTGCCCTTTGTCTGCAGCCTGAGTATTATTTTCGGTTTTGCAGGCAAAGGCACAGGCACCGCAGCCGACACATTTCTGAAGATCTATGACCATTCCGTATTTTTTTGGCATTTAAGTTATCCCCCCTTTCCTAAACCTTCTCGATCTTGACGCCGGTGAAACCGCCGTTACGCGCCGTGGCGCCGCTGAGACGATCATAATCGTCAACCAGGATCTCATTGTTATTGCCGCCGCGCGGAGCTGCCTTGGCGTAGTCTTTGGCTGCAACCCTGCCGTAGGCCCAATGTCCCTGACCGTAGCATTTTGCAGCAGTTCCGGGACGAACACCTTCCCAGAGCTTGACCTTGGTAACAATCGACCCGGTAGTAGAGGAAATTCTCACGGTATCGCCGGTTTTCAGACCCAGTTTTTTACCGTCAATCGGGTTGATCTTGACCACATCTTCCCAGGGCTCATCGCCAATATCGACCTTTTTGAACTCCTGGTACCAGGTCAGGTTGGCACTGCGGCCTTCGCGATTCAGACGGGATTTGTAATCGATAAAGGTAAATGGATATTCTTTTTCGCTGCCGTGACGCTTGGGTGATTCGTAATGCGGTACAAAGGCCAGCTCGCCTTTGGCTTCGTAACCACTGACCTTTAGAATATCATCCACCGTGGTGTTATGCTTCTTGGCGTGTTCTTCCAGCGCCTTCTTCATTGTCAGGCTGTAGAACTCAAATTTCTTGGATTCTGTTTTGAACTTGCCCTCGAACTTCTTGGTTTCAGGATTATCCTTGCCCCAGTTTTTCTTGTAGGCATAGGTCTCCGAATTATAGATCCCTTTCTTGCGGAATTCGGCCCAACTGGACAGCTTGTCGCCCTTCAGTTTTTCCTTGCCGTTCCAGACCTTCTGAGAAGAGATCCTGGCGGCAATTTCCGTAAATTCGGCAGCATTGGCAGGCTTCTTCTTTGTCTCCGGATCCTCGAATGAGGCGTAGTAGTCATACAGATTGGCAAATCCACGGGCCTTTAATTTTTCAGCCAGCAGCCACATCACCTCTACCTCTTCAGACTTCACATCCCAAAGTTTTTTGCCGACCGGCTGCTGTATTGACATATGCCCGTGCAGGTTGGCCATGTTGGAGATGATGGATAACTTCTCCGTCGGCGCGAAAGTGGCTGGCAATACGATATCGGCAAACTGGGTCATCTCCGAGGCATTGGTGACCATGTGGACAAAGAAGGGGATCTTTGCCATTGCTTTGTCCCAGCGCTGGGCGCCGGTACAGGAGAAGTTGAAGTTGCTCCAACTGCTGATGAATACTTTGATGGCTCCCGGATTTTTCAGCAATCCATTGGCAACATTGTTGGTAACAACGCCGCTGCCCGGTTTGCCGCCCATCATGGCCGGCATGTCCTTGGCGCCGCGTCCGTCGAGTTTTTTGCCCTTGCCGGATTTCTTGGCCAGCTCATCCAGAAAATTATCCTTGATTTCTGGAAACTTGGTGGTCGGGACGCTGGAACTCTGGAATACGCCACCCGGTGTTTCGATGGAGCCCAGCAGTCCGTTCAACGCATATACCGCCATGGAAGCATAGGTACCGCGCGGGCTCATGCCCACACCCGGCCCCATCCAGACTGCGCAGGCGCTGCCGGCCTTACCCATGCTGCGGGCAACACGAATGATCTGCTCCTCCGGAATCAGGGTTTTACCCTCTGCCCAGGCCGGTGTTTTATCCTTAATCTCCAGGTTCCACCACTTGATTACGCCGTGGGTCTGCTTCTCCACAAAAGCGGCTTCATCAACGGTTTGTCCGGTTTTGAACAGATTTTTGCCTTCCTTGAAATCGCCGACAAAATCTCTGCTCCACATGCCTTCGGTCATGATCACATGGGCAATGGCCGCTGCCAGGGCACCGTCTTCACCCGGCTTAATCGGCAGCCATTCATGGGCCTTGGCTGCTGAGGCGTTAAAACGCGGATCAACGGCAATGACTGTCCCCTGGTCAATCACATTACTGAACTTGGCGATGGCATTCGGCACCTGGCGGTTGGAGGAAAGCGGATCACAGCCCCATATAACCAGGCATTTTGTCTTGGCCAGGTCGTAGTCGCGATATCCGAAGAAACCCTGGGTATAGCCCGGCCCCATCTTCTCGGCTTCGGCACAGATGGCACTGTGTGAAAAGTAGTTTGGTGTGCCGAATATTTTTGGGAGGGTTCCATAGAGCAAATCAGTGGCAGTCGATGAGTAGCGTCCACGCATGTACATCAGCTTTTCCGGCTCATTGGCCTTGCGCAGCTCCATCATTTTATCGGCAACCATGTCCAGCGCCTCGTCCCAGGATATGGGCACAAACTTGGGATCGATGCCGCGCCCTTTGAGAGGATTGGTTCGCTTCATCGGCACTTTGATGCGGTCAGGATCATAGGCCTGCTGGATCATCAGGTGTCCGCGCGGACAACAGTAGCCTCCGTTTGCTTTGGAAAGCTGGTTACCGCGAACTTTAACCACCCGGCCTTCCTGCACCAGGAATTCTACCGGGCACCAGGCGGTACAGCCCTGGCAGGTCGATGGAATCCAACTACCAGCCGGCGAGGTCTGGTTTGCAACCGCCTTATCAGCTGCAAAGGCATTCAGCCTGGGCAGGCCGACTGTTGCCATGGCACCAACAGCAGCAGTAACTTTCAGAAAATCTCTGCGTTTGATCTTCATTCCGTTTCCCTCCTTACCTTTTGTGATACCGAGAAAACAACCATTGTTAAAAGATGTTTGAATTATTAAACCAGCGTTCTAATCTATATATCCGCTTTTCAGGATAAATCAAGGGTTTAATAAAGTATTTCAGTCAACATTTTTTTGAGTTTATCCCACTAACCGCACCACCTATTTAGTACCTCAGAGGTATACTTATGATATTGCGAAGAAAATATTCAATTAGAACGCTTGACAACGGCCAGCACCAAGACTATATGATTATATAATCATATATGCATTGGAGTCATGCTATGAGTTCAGCAACACAATATCTGGCCGACGTACTCAAGTCACTTGCCCAACCGACCCGCCTCAAAATACTTGATCTGCTGCGCGATGGCGAACGCTGTGTCTGCGAAATATTTCCGGCTATTGACGAGGAGCAATCCAACACTTCGCGCCATCTGGCCTATATGCAGACCCACGGCATCCTGTCGCGCCGCAAGGACGGGGTCAAGATCTACTATGCCGTCAAATATCCCGAAATTTTCCGGATGATCGATCTGGCGGCCAGCATTGCCAAACAGGAACTGGATCACCGCATGGAACAGATGAAGGGCAATTAGCAGTCAATTTCATCCCAAAGGAGAAACTATGGAATGCTCAACATGTAACCCCCAAAGCAGTATCAATAGAATTGTTTATGCCTGTGGCGGCTGTGCAGATGTGGGGGAAGTGGCCGATCAGGTCAGTCGCAAACTTCGTAAAGACGGCTTTGCCACACCAAAAGCCAGCTGCCTGGCCGGAATCGGGGCTGGAATGACACCGTTTATTGAGGCGGCCCAGACTGCAGATATGGTGATTACAATCGATGGCTGCGGCATAGGTTGCGCAAAAAAAATGATCGAAAACATCAACCTGAAACCCCATGGCATTTTCCTGACCGCAATGGGACTGGAAAAGGGCAAGACAACTCCTTCTCAGGAACTGACTAACAAACTTTGCGCGGAAATAACTGCACAGTTTTAGGCTGCATTGAGCTCCAAAGGAATCACCCATGTTAAAAGCATTCGCCGACTACGTTGTATTTACTCAGATTGGCCTTACTCCCGGCTCCCACGCCGGAGAAGCGCTCAACTTTTTCATTTATGATACCCTTAAAATCTTCCTGCTCCTGACAACGATCATTTTCGTTGTGGCCATCATCCGCTCCTATTTTTCACCCGAACGGACCAGGCGCATCCTTTCCAGCAAACATGAATATGTGGGCAATGTGCTGGCGGCCCTGCTTGGCACGGTTACTCCATTCTGTTCCTGCTCGGCTGTACCGCTGTTTATCGGCTTTCTGGAATCTGGCATTCCGCTGGGCGTTACCTTTTCCTTCCTGATTTCCTCACCCATGGTCAACGAAGTGGCCCTGATCATGCTCTGGGGGCTGTTCGGCTGGAAGATCGCCCTGATCTACGTCGGAACCGGTCTTGTTGTGGCTATCATTGCCGGACTGATCATCGGCAGGCTGAAAATGGAGAAGTACGTTCAGGACTATGTGTGGGAAGTCAAAGTCGGCGCTGCGGAGATCCAGGAGCAGAGTTTCAGGGACAAGCTGGAATATGCCCGTGATTATACTTTGGGGCTGCTGAAAAAAATCTGGCCCTATGTGTTTATCGGCATCGGCATCGGCGCCTTCATCCATGGTTATGCCCCGGCGGATTTTCTGCTGAAATACGCCGGACGGGACAACCCCTTTGCAGTCCCGATGGCGGTTCTGATCGGTGTTCCGCTTTACTCCAATGCGGCCGGAATCATCCCGATCGTCCAGGCACTGATGTCCAAGGGCATGGCCATCGGCACTGTTCTGGCATTCATGATGGCGGTAACAGCGCTGTCTTTGCCGGAGGCGGTCATCCTGAAAAATGTTCTTAAAACCCGGCTGCTGGTTACGTTCTTCGGAATAGTTGCCATAGCCATCATCGCGGTCGGTTATCTGTTTAACGCAATATTGTAAACAATTCACAATAAGGAGACACAAAAATGAAAATCGAAGTACTGGGAACCGGATGCGGCAAATGCAAGGATCTTTATGAAGCAGTAAAAACTGCTGTGGCGGAAAAAGGCGTACAGGCTGAAATTGTCAAAGTAGAGGACATCCCGTCCATCATGAAGTACGGCGTCATGAGCACCCCGGCCCTGGTCATTGACGGCAAGGTGGCTTTTTCCGGCAAAGTGGCTTCAGTTTCTGAAATCAAGGCACTGCTATGAAAGCGATTCTACTGGCAATTCTGCTCTCCCTGTCCACCGCTACATTTTCAACCTTGCAGGCAGCCGAGCTTCCTTCATCCAATGCCGCCACAATCAATTCTGCGCTGGCATCCGGCAAGCCAAGTGTGGTTGACTTCGGCGCCCGCAGCTGCATTCCCTGCAAGAAGATGGCGCCGATTCTGGAAGAATTGAGCAGGGAACTTAACGGCAAAGCCAATGTGATATTTAATGACGTCTGGAAGGACAATTCACTGGCAGGTAAATACCGGATACAGATGATTCCGACCCAGGTATTCTTCAATGCAAAAGGCCAGGAGGTCAAACGCCACATGGGGTTCATGGACAAGGCCGCCATCCTTAAAGAGTTGAAAACAGCAGGCATGCAATGACCATTCTGGACAACATCGAGCAGATCATTACCCTTTACCCCATGATCGCTTTTGGTGCTGTATTTCTGGCCGGTGTTCTTTCATCTGCATCGCCCTGCGTATTAGCGACGATCCCATTGGTAGTCGGCTTTGTTGGCGGCTACAGTGACGGAGACAGGGGTAAGGCCTTCCGCTACTCGCTGGTATTCATACTCGGCCTTTCTCTGACTTTTACTGCTTTTGGGGCTGCTGCGGGGCTACTGGGCACCATGTTCGGCACCATGGGCGGCTACTGGTATCTGGTTGCCGGAGTGATTGCCCTGGTCATGGGTGGCCAGATGATGGGGCTGTATGAGATTCCTCTGCCTGCAAGACGTGATTACAAACCAAAACAGGGCGGTATGATCGGAGCATTCCTGCTGGGCCTGTTCTTCGGGGTGGTTTCCTCACCCTGTGCCACGCCGGTGCTGGTGGTATTATTAACCGTTGTTGCCAATAAGGGACAGGTACTTTACGGCATTGCCCTGCTGTTCTGTTACGCCATAGGGCACTGTCTGCTGATGCTGTTGGCTGGAACTTTCACCGGTTTTGTGGAGGGATTCGTCAAGGCGAAAGGGATTGTCAATTTTTCTCTCTGGGCCAAACGCATCAGCGGCGGAATTGTTGCAGCAGTCGGCGGCTGGTTTATCTGGCAGGGGTTTTGATTATTAACAGAATATTGAGGATATCATGATAAAACGAGTCTTAGTCATGTTGCAGCTGTTGCTGATAATTGCCGTAAAAACCAGCCATGCTGCCGAAGAGGCCCCTTGCGCCTTTGAATCCTATCTGACAGGTTTTAACTACGATAGCCGTGCAGAAATGAAGATCGACAGCAAACAGCTGCTGAAGCTGCTGGTCGCCAGAAAAGCCGTGTTGGTGGATATCCGTTTTCCCGAGGAAACAAAAGCCTGGCGGATGGGTTTCGGCCAGTTTATTCCGTTAAACGAACTACCCGAACGCCTTGCCGAACTGCCAAAGGACAAGATCATCGTCACCGCCTGCCCGCATAAAGACCGCTCTGCCATAGCTATGGCCTACCTGCGCACCAAAGGGTACACAGCCCGATATCTGACAGACGGCCTTACCGGACTGGCCGAGAATCTGCGTGGTGATACTGCCAGGGATTTTTTGGAAGATTTGGGAGCAAATGTTGTCAAAGGTAGCCCTTAATCAACAGCAACTTAATAATACCCCCAAATCCTTTTGTTAAGCACCACTAGACTACTTTTATGCAATTTGTAAAAGACTTTGACAATTTGCATAAACGCCGCTAAAGCTACAGTTAACTGTCGATAAAGCGGAGACACACTAAAATGAAACATCTCGCCCAAACTATCAAAGCCCTTTCCGATCCGATCCGCCTGCGGATCGTCCTGCTGCTGCAGGCCGAAGGCGAACTATGCGTCTGCGATCTGATGGCTGTCCTCAAGCTGCCCCAATCAACAGTTTCCCGTCATCTGGCCTATTTAAAACGAAGCTGCTGGGTCGATATCCGCCGCCAGGGTGTCTGGATACACTACCAGTTGAGCCAGGAGAGCTGTACCATCTGCCTGGAGATGCTGGACATGCTCAAAAAGCACGCCACCATCCTGCCCGAGGCAGAAGCCGACCGCCACATGCTGGCTGCCATCCTGAAAGATAAAACCGACTCCTGCCTCTAGCACAATTTCCTCGCTCAAAATTACCGGATGCAACACAATTGTCACTTGAATGTATCCGCCAAAGCGGATACATTCAAAGCAGAGATTATTCTTCCACTGACAGTTACGGATTATGCACGGAGAACTACCATGAGCGAACATATTTCCCATAAACTATCCTTCCTTGACCGCTGGCTGACACTCTGGATCTTTGCCGCCATGGCTCTGGGAGTAGGCCTCGGATATCTGGTGCCCGGCACGGAAAACTTTATCAATTCCTTCCAGGTTGGCACAACCAATATCCCGATTGCCATCGGACTGATAGTGATGATGTATCCACCTTTTGCCAAGGTAAAATACGAGGATATGCCGGAGGTCTTTCGCAACAGGAAAATTCTTGGGCTGTCACTGATCCAGAACTGGATTATTGGGCCGGTACTGATGTTTGCACTGGCGGCACTGCTGCTGCCGGACAAGCCGGATTACCTGGTTGGTCTGATCATGATCGGCCTGGCCCGTTGCATCGCCATGGTGATTGTCTGGAATGAACTGGCCAAAGGCAATACGGAATACGCGGCCGGACTGGTTGCCTTCAACAGCATCTTTCAGGTCCTGTTTTACAGCGTCTATGCCTGGTTTTTTATTACCGTACTGCCGCCGCTGGTCGGACTGCAGGGAATGGTGGTGGATGTGAGTATCGGCCAGATTGCCGAGAGCGTGTTCATCTACCTGGGAATTCCCTGTATTGCCGGAGCCTTGACCCGACTGATCGGCGTCAAGGTTATGGGCAAGGAGCGCTACCACAGGGAATTTGTGCCGAAGATCAGTCCGCTAACCCTGATCGCACTGCTGTTCACCATCGTGGTCATGTTCAGCCTGAAAGGCAACCTGATCGTGCAGCTACCAATGGATGTGCTGCGCATCGCCATCCCGCTGCTGATCTATTTTGTGGTCATGTTCCTGGTCTCTTTCTGGATGGGCAAAAGGGTGGGGGCAGATTACTCCAAAACAACAACACTGGCCTTTACGGCCGCCAGCAACAACTTTGAACTGGCCATTGCCGTTGCCATTGCCGTCTTCGGTATCAATTCCGGCGCCGCCTTTGCAGCTGTCATCGGACCGCTGGTAGAAGTGCCGGTGATGATCGGCCTGGTCAATGTGGCTTTCTGGTTTAAAAAGAGGATGTTTGATGCTGCATAAAGCATTCTTGATTTAAGTTTACACTTAAAAGCCCCGTCCATTTTTGAACGGGGCTTCTTGTTATACTTTTAAAGGAGATTAACAATCAATTCCCCTGAAACTTAACCCTGATACTATTCCCCCGTGCTTCCACAACCTGCAGCTTGCTCTTACCCACACTCAAACCATGGATCAGCTGAGCCAGTCGTGCCGTATTGCAATTCTGCCAGCCGACCGCAAGTTCCATGCGGCCTTGCAGGTAGCTCTTCTGATTGACTCTGCTGACCCCCTTGACCCCCTCCATCAGCGCGCTTCTCAGCTCATCGGCACTGCTGAACGGAACCCCTTCAAGGATCAGCACAATTTCATGCTCGTTATAGCAGGCATCCAGCCAACCTTTGATGATACTGGAGGCGATATTGTCACCCAGCTTTTCCGCCGCCTTTTGGGCTGCTTTCTGCGTCCCCAGACTGTAGCTCTGGTGAGGCAAACTGGCGTCTGCCGAGGCCGAGGCCAGCATACGTCCGGTAACATTCTCAAAAACTTTGGCGGTCAAAAAGGCGCTATAGCTATGAATTCGTTCATTGTAGGGAGAAGAGCCGTTATCCTGAACCACCGCCTGACCGGCTATGACCACCTGGGAAAGAAAGGAGGCTTCTTCAAGAGCCTTACCGGTTTTATTGCCGGTGGCTTCCATCAATGAAGACTGACGCAACCGCTCAGCCATGAGGGCCGAGACCTCGGCAACCCGAAATCCCTTTTTCACCAACCGGGCCGTAATAGTCTGTTCAACCGTATCCAGATTGAGAGAGACAGACTTCTGATCCTTATCCAGTGACTTCTGGGTAAAGGAGACAACCACTGTGGGATAGTTCATCTGGGGCAGAACATGGGCCAGGGCCGCCACATCATCCGCCAGGGCCATACGCTCAACCTGGGCCTTAATTTTAACGACACAACTGCTGTCCTGGCAGGATTTATCCAGAATTTCATGCTTTTTCACATATCCTTCAACTTTGGCAAGTATCCGGTCATGAATCAATTCGTTCTGCTCCACCAAGGTCTCGCTGCTGATCAGCGTACCCAGCACCTGTCCGACCACAGTCCGCTGTGCATCGCGAAGCGCATCATTCAGTGCAGCTTCACGCCCCTTGCCTTCCATAGCCGCCGTCCCCGTACCTTCCACCCAGCTGTCGTCTGTTTGGGCAGATACGGCCAAAGGCAGGAACAGCATGATCATGAACAGAAAGGCGAACGTCCTGGAAAACAATTGATTAAATGACATGAACAGCCCCCTTTTTCCAGTTCCAAATCAAAGATGAAACCAAGGCGGCGAGGACTAAGGCGACGAGGCGTACACGCAGTACGTTAAGGAGCCGAAGACGAGCCAACGAAGGTAGCGCTTTGATTTGGAATTGGACCTAAAACTGTGCCATCGTGCCGATATACACTAGGTCTGAACGATAGTTAGTCATGCCCAGCACCTTCTTGTAACCAAGGCTGAAGGACCATGTATCGCTCAAATTGGTGCGATACTCGGTTCCCAGTTCATAGTAATTAACATCATCAGGCATGGATGTGTAACTGGTCACATCACAGGTCAGGCTGCTGAAAGCGCTCAAAACATTGTCAGGTGTAATGCGGTAACCACCGTTAAGGCCCATTTTCAGCAGGTGCTGACTGTTGTCCGTCGAGACATCATCGCTGCGGTTGTACTGATATGAGATACCGCTGCCGAGCTCATATTTCTCTTTCATATAGCGCAGGGATGTGCTGAAACCACCACCGTAAGTGTGCAGATTATCACTGGCAGCACCACCAATAGAATTCAGCTGGGTAAACAGGTAGTTCATGTTCCCGGTCAGGGACACTTCCCAGTTGGTCGCAGGCTGCAGATGGTACTGGCCAAAAGCGACCAGACCGGCCCGATTTCCTTCCAGCTCGCCGATGTTTAGCCGGTCGTAAGGGAGCATGACACCAAAGGTGTATTTATCCTTATCGTAGGCCAGACCCAGGTTTAAACCGTAGATAGTACCACTGCTGTCGTTGGATTTGACAAACTCACCGCGCAGCATGGCGCCAAAAGTGCGGACCGCTCCATCAGCTTTCTTCTGGCTTTCCATGCGAAGTTCGGTGGTTGTTTTGACCGACGTCAGCACCAGATTTTCATAAACCAGCCGTGAGGTAACCTGCGACGGAGAGTTTGGATTGGACAGACTGCCCAGGGCAATACTGCCGGCAATAACGTTATAAATGGCATCAAAGGCCTGGGCGGCGTTCAGATTAGGTATAGGCAGACCACCATTAATTGTAATTTCTGCAATTGCTGTCCCTGGAATAAACCAAGAGATGGACTGGCCGTTGACAACATCGGTAAACGACGTACCAAAAGAACCGCTAATAGCGTTGTTTACATAGCCCTGCAGAGCAGATTTGGTGTTAAAATTGTAGGTAGCCGACCACCCCAGGGCAGGACTCAACAATAACAGTAAAAATCCCAGACAGATGTAACGTGCGGCATAGTTTTTCATAACAGTTCCTTTCTTAAATGTAATTCCATTTCCCAATCAATGCTTCTCATTATTGACCGGAAACGGATTAAAATGTTAACGCAACCTCTTCACCAATCCAATCACTGCGGCCTTGATAGCCTGATCGGAAGCCTCCCCGATATCGCGACCGCGCCCCACACCGCTGGCCGGGATATATTCCAGGGTTTCCACATCCACGCAGCGAAGCTGTATTCCTACCCTGGTGGTTAATTCCTTACGGGCCGACAATCCCGTAACCTGCTCGCCCCCCTGGGCATAGTCATAAACCTCACCGTAAACAACCTTTTTCGCCCCCAGAATCCGGCCCATTTCTACCGCAGAGGACTGCTCAACCATACCCGCTGAGCTCATCCACTGCCGGTCAAGGGCATCCTTGATCACTTCCGGCTTTTCCTCTACCAGCCGGAAACGGTTGGAGTCAAACAGATTGTCAACCACACGATTATGAACTCCCAACCCCACATCCTTTGCAAGCAGGTGCGGATAGGCTTTGGCTGCCCGCTCTGAAAGGCCGAGTGGTAGAACAGCCACAACCACTTTTGGCCCTTCATATTTAGGCAGCTTGTTAATATCCGTAATAAGCCCTGCTTTGGGCGGCTCATCCACATATGTGGTTGCACAGCCTGCCACAAGAAGCAGCATCAGAGCGACTGTCAGTAAAGTATTTATTGTTTTCACTGATCTTCCTTTTTTTCGAACATTTTTTTGATCGCCTGCCGGACAGCATCCTGAGTTGCCAGACCTACGCTGGTCTTGTCAAAATGAATCTTATCGTTGCGAACCTCAAAAAGTATACCTCGCGCCTTGGTGGTTGCAGTTGAACTACCCATGGAGGTCAGCGCTATTCGCTCACCTTCCTGCAGGGTCACCTCAACATCCATCTCAATATTCACATTGGAACCGGAAAACGGCCCTGCGAAACCCCTCATCCTGGATTTGCTGAACCGCTTTACCCTGGCATAGGCGATTGCCTCACACCCCAACTGCTTTCTGATGGCAGTGGAATCAACCTGCTTCCTGTCTGTTACGGACAAGGTCATCAAATCACTAATACGCTTGGTAATTTCCGGATTATCCTCCACAGGCACAAAACGACCTGTGTCATAGAATTCCTGGGCAACAAGACTGGCTATCCCCTGGGCAATCAGCAGATTATTGAACTCTGGTTCCTCGGTCTCATTACTTACCGAGACGATCGCCAACCTGCCAGGCGACCCGGCATAGGCCGGAAAGCTGCCGCAGGCAAGCATTGCCAAAAATAGCAAAACCGGAACGATTCTAACCTTCATCAACATGGTGATTCTCCACAATCTGTTTATACCGGCAACGCACCTGATATAGTTCCTAATTGCATAATAAAAAACGAAAACTTATGTGCTTTTTGCTTCTGACATTACCGCAATAAAGCATACCGGCACAATTGCAGTATTGCAAGCTTCCAATACTGCTGAATTTACGAAAAATTTGGTATTTAATACCACACAAATATATAAAACAAAACACCCTGCTCTAAACGGGCAGGGTGTTTTGTTTGCAGAAGCTATGTAAGTAAAACTACTTTTTTGCAGCGCCCTCTCTAGCCACTCTCATGGCGTCATTCAGGATCTTGACACCTGCCTTTGAGGCTGTGATGGAACCGGTCAGACTTTCTCTTGCCAACTCCGGATTATGAAAACCGTCCGAGTTCTCGGCAGTCCAATATTCCCACAGGGCATGGCCTTCTTCATGCTTGAGGCGGGCCTGTGCCAGTACGGATTCAACTACTCCAAGACGCTGGGCGGCGGCATAGGTATCGATCAACTGACCCAGCCAGTATTCAGCCTTGCGCATCTTGCCCTTGGTGTAGTTCTGAATGGCATCAATCTGGTAGGACTTCTGCGCTACTGACGACTTTGGATGACAGGTCAGACAGGATTCCTTGACTGTCAGCTTGGGACGTGTAACACCGTGGGTTGAAAACATCTTGCCGTTTTTGCCCTTCTGTTGCGGCATGTGGCACTGGTGACACTGGACACCAGCCTTGTCGTGAACACTTCCCGCATAGGTCTCTGCCTCGGGATGCTGGAACTTGATCAGACGTGCGCCGGTAACAGCATGCTTGAAGTCGTAGAAATCGATACTCTGATAGTACTTGAACAACTGCAGTGAATTCTTGAGCGGAAACAGATTGGTGCGGCGGTCATCAAACTTGACCGGTTTGCCGTCACTCTGTTGTGTTCCTGGATTACAATTGTATTCCACATGGCATTGGGCACACATCATACGTGAATCGGTCTTCTCCATTACGCCGATCTTGCGGAATCCGTCACGGAAGGAAACGACCTTCAGATCGGTTTTGCCGCTCTTGGCAAAAATATTGCCGGACGGATCTTTGGAAATGGCGTCAATCAAAGCATCACGGACAACACGCGGCTGTGTGCCGTGCGGATCATGACAATGAATACAGCCAACCGCATTATTGGTTGCCTTGGCAACATCAACAACATTGGAACCACGATCAAACTTGGCCTTGGGATCTTTATCACCCATGTACTTCATATTCAGGATATGATCGGAAGTTTTGCACTGGATACAGGTTGCATTACCGGCCATGGCGGTCTGCTGCATTTTTTTGCCAGTATCAACCAGCACATCCCAGGTTTTACCGTTTTTATCGATACCATTCCAGCCATCCTTAAACTGGAAGCGGCCACCCTGAAAACGATCAACCACGAACTGATCTGTCACCATGTAGGCATGGCCGCGAGGCTCGGCATGTTCAAATGTAAAACCATGACCATCCAGCAGCTTGTCCTGCATTGGTGACCGGCCAGTCGGCATCCCTTTGTCTTTACGGGCAGCGGCATCATAATGGATCTTATAGAAGCTGTCATACTGGTCCTTGTGACACTTACCGCAAAGCGCCTGATCGATAATAGTAACCGGCTTGTACTTTTCCGGGTCGTTCATGTGGTCAACTGTTTTGTCATGACAGACCTTGCAGGAAATTGAGGCATGCTTCGACCCCTCCTTCATGGCCTTGACCTCGTCGTGACAGGAATAACATTGCGCCCGTCCGTCATCGACCTTCTTGGCAGCCGTCTTTGTTGCCGGTTTGGCTTTGGCAGCCGTGGTCATGGCGGGAATTGACAGCACAGCCACCGCACCAGCCATTGCTGCAACCAGAGCCAGTTTTTTCTTCAGCATAATTTTTCTCCTTTCATGATTAAATTACTTCCCCGAATCAATTTTTGGTCGCACCCGCAGCCTGACCGCCTTTGGTGACACCGGGCAGATATACTCGCAGGTACCGCAACCGTTACACATCTTTTCATCAATTCTGATTCCTTCGCCCATAACCACCAGAATTGCCTGGGCTTCGCACTGCTCAACGCAACTGAAACAACCGGAGTTTTTGGCCAGGCAGTGCTGATTATCGGCAACAGCCACCATATCCTCATCCGGTGCCGGGACAAAATTCTCATCCAATTGCTGCGAAGGCTCGTTAACAGACTGGTTAGTAAGCACATCCTTGGCCGACAGAATGGCTTCACCGAGTGAAAAGAGGCTTTTCCTGAAAAAATCTTTGCGGCTTATTTCCATAATTATCTCTTGTTCTATTTTTTTATTTCACCCTGAACATGACACTGCACACAATCCAGCCGTTGCGGGTGGGAAGTTTCCGGAGCTTTGTTCAAACCTTTTTCGTGACAGGCCAGACAACTTTTGCCCGTGTCGCCTTCTTTCATCCTGTGCGGTACGGTTGGCGGATCACCGCCGGTCTTGGCGGCATCGGCAGCATAGTTGACAGGCGTTTCATCCGCGTTTGCCAGTAAAGGTAAGACTAAAGCCGCAGACAAACATAAAACGGTCAGTAATCGGATAATACTTCTCATCTATATAACCTCCGGAATCAATTTTTAGGTCAAAAAAACCATTGGAGCACTAAACTTTCTGAATTTTAATAGCGCACTTTTTAAAGTCAGGCTCTTTGGAAATCGGGCAAAATGCATCAATACACAACTCATTGATCATCTTGGTTTCATCAAAGAAAGCCACAAAAGTACTGCCCTTTTCCGGCTTGCCCCGACCATTCAGTTCAGCTGTCATGACAATTGAACCTCGACGCGAACTGACCCTGACCTGGTCCCGACTCTTGATGCCAAGTTTTTTGGCATCTTCCGGATGAATCTCGATAACCGCCTCAGGCATGGCCCGCTTCAACTCCGGCACTCGGCCGGTCATGGTAGCGGTATGCCAATGCTCCAGCAGACGTCCGGTACAAAGCCAGAGGGGGTATTCCATGTCCGGAGATTCAGCTGGCGGCTCATAGGGTCGGAACCAGATACTGGCCTTTTTGTTGGGCGCTTTATAAAATTCAACACCGACGCCTTTGGTTACTTTTGGATCATGCCCCTCGGCGTAACGCCAGCGTGTTTCCTTGCCGTTGATGACCGGCCAGCGCAGACCGCGCACCTTGTAATAGGTTTCATAGGGCGCCAGGTCCTTACCGGTGCCGATGGTAAACTGGCGGTATTCTTCAAACATCTCTTTATCAAAGTGTTTGTATGGGAATAGACCACCGTGACCGAGACGCTTGGCCAGTTCTATCAACTGCCAGGTGTCATTTTTAGCCTGCCCCGGCGGCTCAACCATCTTGAACCAGTGCTGGGTGCGGCGCTCCGTATTTCCGAAAACCCCTTCCTTCTCTACCCAGCTTGCAGAAGGCAGAATCACATCAGCCATTTCCGTACTTCGCGTCGGATAAATATCAGACACAACAATAAAGGCATCATTTTTTTTCGCGTAAGTACCTGGCTTGTCGCCCGCTTTGCGGTAGCGATTCAGATTCGGCAGGGACTGATAGGGGTTAGTGCATTGAATCCAGATACATTTGATATCACCACGGTCAACGGCCCGAAACATTTCAGTGGCATGGGGACCGGGCTTAGGGGAAATCCGTCCAGCCGGAATACCCCAGATTTTTTCCGTAATTTCCCTGTGTTTAGGATTCATAACCACCATATCGGCAGGCAGGCGATGCCCAAAGGTGCCAACTTCGCGGGCCGTACCACAGGCCGAAGGCTGGCCGGTCAGCGACAGCGGATTTTCACCCGGTCGACCGATTTTGCCGGTCAGCAAGTGCAGGTTGTAAAGCAGGTTATTAACCCAGGTGCCGCGTACATGCTGATTGACACCCATGGTCCAGAGCGAGTTGATCTTGCGTGTTTTATCGCCATAGATATGGGCCAGTTCAACCAGTTTTTTAGCCGGAATGCCGCAGATTTTTTCAGCCCACTCAGGCGTTAACGGTTTCATCAACTCTTTGTATTGCTCGAATGTCAGCGGCTTGGCAACATCATCAAAGGATTCTTTATCCTTCAACCCGTACGGCGCATTCTCGGTCCCGCGCTTAAAGACCGTATTCTTGTCAATAAAGGCCTGGTCATAGAGTTTATCTCGCAGAATCACATGAATAATGGCATTTATCGCAGCCAGATCTCCATGCGGCTTGAACGGGATATACTCATCGGCCTGCTGGGATGTGCGCGTCCAGCGAGTGCCCAGATCAATGATTTTGACATTGGGGTGTTTCAGCCGGTTATCAATCATACGGGAATAGAGAACCGGATGGGCCTCTGCCATATTGGCGCCCCACAAAATATAGGTATCACCCAGATCCAGGTCGTCATAACACCCCATGGGCTCATCAGAACCAAACGTATTCATGAAAGCGCCCACGGCTGAAGCCATGCAGAGACGGGCATTCGGATCCACGTTGTTGGTGCCGATACCGCCCTTGAACAGCTTGACAGCCGTATAACCTTCCAGAACAGTCCACTGGCCGGAACCATACATGGCAACGGAATTCGGACCATTTTTGGCAATGGAATCCTTGAATTTGGAAGCGATCAGGTCAAGCGCCTCATCCCAGGAAGCGGGCACCATTTTGCCGTTTTTACGAATCAGCGGAGTTGTCAGACGATCCTTGCCATACAATGCCTTGGAAAGAAAATAACCCTTGACGCAGTTGAGCCCCCGGTTAACCGGACCGGCAGGGTCACCCTTGGTAGCAACAATTTTGCCCCCTTTGACACCGACCAGCACACTACATCCAACTCCGCAGTAACGACAGGGAGCCTTATCCCACTTGATCCCATCATCAGCCGCCTCGGCAATACCGGCTTTAAGTGGATTTAAAGCCGATGCACCGACAGCTGCAAATGCTGTTGCTGCTGCACTGGCCTTGAGAAAATCACGTCTTGTCACTCCCATAAAACTCCTCCCCTAAAGTGGAATAATTCAAAATAAAAACCATGCAAAAATGCCATGGTTTTCGGGCAGCAAAAGCTTCATGTATCCTCAAAATAATGGCAGGCCAATCTAACCGAAACAACGCCTTCGATTTCATGCAACTGTTCCACCAGCGCAACCTCGCCATTTACTGTATCAGCCTCAACAACTGCAATGATCTGTGAGTCCGGCAATACGCCATGCACTTCAATGCCGTCAAGCAGAGCGGCCTTTTCTGCAACTTCATCCGCCTTCCCTTCAAGGCAGGACAGGACAATTCCGGAAACAGGCATATTTCACACTCCTCAAACCATAAGCATAATACTAAAGCAAACTAATACAAGCTAAGTAAATAGGGGAACAAATGAAGAACTAATTTTAATTTGCAACGTTTGGACCAAAAAATGGGAGGAAAATTGAGTGCCGTAGAAACAGGCACTTAGTGAGGGATTACTATGTAAAATCTGGCTGACCTGGCAACATCAGTAGCAAAACAGTTACGCAACAACCAATTCAATGTTACCAATTCTACACATCTTCAAGCTGTTTCAATTTCTGCCAAAGAGTTTTTCTGGAAATGTTCAGCAATTTGGCTGCATCAGCCTTATGCCCGCCAGTCTTAGCCAGAGCATCCAGGATTAGCTGTCTTTCAAAATCAACTACGGAATCTGACAGCGGTCGATGATTTTCCCCATAATGCCCATTACTCTCCGGGACAAAGGATTGATCTGTCCGCGCCGCCAGAAAGCAGTCCGGCAAATCCTGTGGATTCAGAACTGTTCCGGTGCAGAGTACCAAGGCCCGCTCAATAGAGTGTTCCAGCTCACGCACATTGCCCGGATAGTCATAAGAAACAAGAACGCTGATGGCTGAATCACTAAGCTCCAGCAAGGGGCGCTCCATTTTCTCCGCAAACTTGCGAATAAAAAATTCCGTCAACGGCAGGATATCATCTCGCCTGTCCCTGAGAGACGGGACATTGATGGCGATCACATTCAGGCGATAATAAAGGTCTTCCCGAAACTGCCCGCTAGCCACCAGGCTATGAAGATTCT
>JBGSQR010000315.1:0-5364 GCA_041737975.1 Geobacterales bacterium
TTTTTATTAACTAACTTTTCAATGACCCCAGCAGTTTTCCTAATTCATTAACAGTATAAGGTTTAGCGACTGCGCCGCTAAAACCATAACTCTTGTAATCAGATATGATAGGATCATTTGAATAACCACTGGAGACAATCAGGCAGGCTTGCGGATCTATTTCAAGAATATGTCCTGCTGCCTCCTTGCCACCCATTCCACCCGGAATAGTCAAATCCATGATGACGACAGAAAATGGAGTTTCGGAATCTTTGGCCGCTTTATATTTTTCGATGGCATCTGAACCATTCAGACATTTTGTAACCTTATAGCCCAGATGTTCAAGCATGCCGTTTATCAGACTAAGTATCATCTCCTCATCATCCATAACAAGAATTGAGCCACCTTGATGGTTATCGTTTGCCTGCTTTACTGACTCAATTCTGTGGGCCGCGTAAGTTGCCCCGATTGATGGAAGGTGGATTGTAAAGGTTGTCCCGACTCCTGCAACAGAAGTAACTCCGATATGCCCGCCATGTTTGCTGATAATGGAATGAACCGAAGCAAGCCCAAGACCGTTTCCGGCAGGCTTGGTTGTAAAGTAGGGATCAAAGACGTTAATCAGGTCACTTTCCGGTATTCCACATCCCTGATCAGTAAAAGACAGGCTGACGTAATTTCCTGCCGGAAGGTTCATTGCATTGTTGACGGGCAGAATTTTGTTCTTCGCGGTGATGTCAAGATTCCCGCCACCAGGCATCGCTTGTGCGGCATTAATGATAATATTGTGAAATACCTGGCTCATTTGACCTTCATCAGCATTTATGGCGTGAATTGAGTCAGGTATATTTACTATGCCTTTCACATTAGATCCGTGGAGCACAAATGAAACGGCTTCACTGGCTATATGTTGAATAGAAACTACTTTTTTGACCGGCTCTCCACCCTTGGCAAAGGTCAGCAGTTGGTGAGCAAGCTCACCAGCCCTTAATGAAGCTTTTTCTGCTTCAGAAAGCGGCTTGTACGACTTGTGAGTGGTGTCAAGAAACATCTGGGCAAAGGAAATGTTGCCCAGAATTCCGGTCAGTATGTTGTTGAAGTCGTGGGCAATACCGCCGGCCAGAACACCAAGTGACTCTAGTTTTTCCATTTTCAGCTGTTCTTTTTCATGCACTTTGCGGTCTGTAATGTCATTAGACACGCCTATAATACCGATAATTTTACCTGAATTGTCCAGCCAGGGTGTTTTGTGTGACAAAAATGTTCGCAAGCGACCATCCAGAAGGCCTATTTCCTCCCGTTCGCTGGAAACCCCTTCAGACACTATCTGTTGGTCTGATTTACGGAACTGATCTGCTATTTCGGTCGGTAAGATCTCAGCATCGGTGCGGCCGACGACATCAGCCACAGACAACCCCAGCATTCTGGCGCCGGCTTTGTTGATTGATATATAAACACCTGCCGTGTCTTTGGCAAAGATCGCTTCTGAGGCGCTTTCAATTATAGTGCTGATTAAATTGTTTTGCCTGAAAAGCTCATCTTCTGACCTCTTGCGTTCTGTTATGTCGCGGAAGATCCCTTCTACACCCAGTACGTGACCGTCCTTGTCATAATAGTAGTTTGAGGTAGTAGCAACAGTAACCGGCGAGCCGTCCCTGCGTTGCAGAACAACCTCGTAATCTTTGACAGTTCCGTCCCTCTTCATTATTTCCAGCATTTCAGCCCGCTTTTCCTGATACATCCAGAAAGAAGAGTTAGGTCGCCCGATCATCTCATCAGTAGATTCATAGCCCAGCAAAGCAGCTCCGGATGGATTGATAACTTTCAGCAGACCATCGGTATCTGTTCTGTAAAAAGTGTCCTGGATATTGTTAATCATATCTGCATAACGGGTTTCACTCTCCCGGAGAGCCGCTTCTGCAATTAGCCTGGATTGTTCTTCCCGTTTACGCTTTGAGATATTAGATGACAGTATGCCGATAATTAAAACCTGAGCAGCAAAAAGGGCTGCGCCGAACCATATGTAATATTTGTAGCGAGAGTAAAAAGTAACCGGTTTTCCGGTGATAATAGATCCGGCAGGCAGTTGTGATTCACTGATGTGGTATTTTTGCAGCCCCTGATAGTCGAATATGTATGCAGTTGGGCTTTCTATAATCGGAATTTCACCGGCATTTTCACCGCGCAGAACCTTGTTTACAAGCCAGGCAGCATTTTCACCTTGCAAATGTCCGCTTAACTGTTTTCCACCAATCGCTCCGGGAGCCATATTGAAATCCCAGCTGGTATAAACAGGTCTACGTGACTTATTTGCAATAAACTCCATGCTTTCACGTGCCGAAAATGTTCGACCATCGGCATCACGAATAAATGAAGTATTAAATACGATTGTATCATCACCCAGTTTTTTCAATCGTTCAATAAGTTGAGATGATGTAAGCCTGGACAGGTCAATCATTTTAACGCCAGGTATTTTAATCAAGACATCTTTTACAATGCCAAGATTAATATCTCCGGACTCTGTACTGTCCGATATAACAGCGATATTCCTTGTTTGCGGATGAAGTTTGAGGCCGACACGAATAGTAGAATCTATATCAGCAGTCTCAGATACGCCTGTGTAAGCGCTGGAAGGTTTGAAACGATAATTGAATATGTCATTAATGCCGCAAAAAACCACCGGCACGCCTGGGAATAGAATATCACGGTGCAGCAGCAAAAAATCCAGGGCATTATTATCAGAAGCTACGATGGCATCAAAGTTAGTATTTTGATAAAACTGTTTGTAAAGATCAAAAAGGAGAGGGAAAGCAGACTTGGCAGAATTTCGTTTGGTGTTCATATATTCTATATACAACTCGGCTTTTGGATAAGATGAAGATAGAGAACGAGATAACCCATCCTGAATCATGTCTGTCCAGAGAAAACCCTGGTGATATGAATGAAGAACCAGAATTTTTTTGCTGCCATTTGCTTCTGCATTTGAAGAAAAATAGCAGATCAGTAGGATAGAAAAGGCAATCAGTCGGAATAGAATTCTTCTAAAACAAATAAACATTGTGAACCTCATGACGCGTTTATTATCTGTTGGTAAACAGTTGCTTACCATTGAGCAGATTTGGAAAATCTGCTCATTAACGTACGTGCTATGAAATAATATCAGATAATCTTTCACTGTCATAATCTCCGGAATAAAATAGTCCGGTATTGCAAGGTATTTTTATAAATTACTTACATTCATTAATTGCACCTATCATTAGCTGGGAAGTTGAAAGGAGGCCACTTTTTGGAAAAAGTTGTCTGTTCCCTTTTCCTTTTTCGTTCCTTGTATAAACACTCACCTTTGTGGCACCATATATTACCTGATTTTATATCCATCTAAATGAACTGAAATGATCTATTTTATGATTATCCCATCTGCTGCTACCATGATTGCAGTTCTGAAACTATTCATCATTCCTGTTGGCGGTGGTATCCCGGCCGGGGTGATACTTGCCCAGACCAAGGGAGTTATGTTGCCATTCACTGCGCTGCTTTATCTGGTGTCTGATGTTTTGCTGGCAATTGTTTTTGAGCCGATCCTGCGGCTGCTTGCACGGTTATTTGAAAAAGTCGAGTTTCTCTCCCGTGTGGGAAGTCTTATGAAAGAAGCAACCGCGCGGAGTGTGGCTCATTACGGAGGCACCGGTGCTGGCCCTCTGGCTCTGATCATAGTGGCTTTTGGGGTTGATCCCATGACCGGACGTGCCACTGCGCACGCCGCCGGGCATGGTTTTCTAGCCGGGTGGGCCATCGCCATTGCCGGAGACATGCTCTATTTTGCGGTTATTGCCATAACGACCCTGCAGTTGAACAGTTATATAAGTGACCCGAACACGACCATGCTGATTGTTCTTGCTGCGATGTTTCTGGCACCGGTGCTGATTCGCCGCTTTCGGGCTCATTGCAAGGCTCGACAGGCATTGTAAGTTGAATAGTGTCTTAGTGATTCTTACTGAGGAGTTAAAAAATGACATGCTTCATGCCGGGAACGCCTGCTGACCGTAAAACGGCGGTAATTCAGGAAATTGAAAATTTAAAGCGGCGGGTGATCTGGAGCGAGCGGGCAGGAGATGACAGATGGCGGCAGATATCTTTTGTCTACCGGGTGGCGGATCGTTTTGGTCGTCGTCTTTACGGGCAATCCTTCTGTGGTGGTGAACTTAGCGCCAGCGGCTGTTCCACCGGATCTTGCTGCCGTTGCCGACCTGATGTGTTTGCCTATGAAAAACAGGTGCTGGATCTGTTACCCAAAAGGAGCGACAACTCCGGCTACTGCCCTTTCTTTAATCTGGCCAGGAAAAATTGCGGTATCTATGCTGTCAGGCCGTTCGCATGCCGGGTCTACTTCAATTTGGCCTCCTCCTCACATTACTGCCGGAATCCCAATGATATGACTATGCAGCTGTTTGATAATATTAAACCGCATCTGGAGAGGGTTTTGGGGGCTTATGAAGGTGGTTATGAAGGGTGATGCCTGGTGATAAGAAGAGTTTGTTGAAAGGTTAAAACTATTGTTAATCAGAAGCAGAATCAGATCGTTCGGTCCGATATTGCTCTAACGGTGCAAGAATTTGATGCAGTGAATCGCCTTCAACAGTTCCCTGTTCCAATAAAACATTGGCCAGCTGTTCTACAATATTCCAGATCTCTTTTACCGCCAGCCAACTATGAAGTTTGCGCATGATATTAATACTTACGTTCTGCACCCTGGCATCATCTTGCAGTATCTCCCAGGCCTGTTCCTGCCATAACGCCAGATCACTAATGGCAACTAACGGATTATCCATATCATCTTTGCGTAATAAAAAATAATCTTCAGCGGCAATACCGGCTAATGTTACCAGGCCGAATTCGTAAAGCCCGAGGAACGTTTCCCGGTCAAGCATTACCTTGCCCTGAACGGGAAACCCTCTCCATGTTTCACATTGCTCGACGTTGATCGATACTGAGGATACGGCAAAACGTTTTTGTCCCACAAGGGTTTGAACTATTGCGTGTCCAGCCTGATGGATTGCAACTCGATGCGGTTTGGGGAGCATTGTTATGCCGCCTTGCTGACACAGGGGCAGTTTTTGGGATCTCTTTCACCCACACTATCAAGGGCAAGGCCAATCCAGTTATTAACTTGAGTAACATCAAAACCTGCCAGGCGCTCGTTGTCTACCTGCATTAGTGGACGGACGATGAAAAGAGGTTCAGCCACCATCAGTCGTAATGCGTCATCCCGTTTATAGTTAGATGGGATCACCTCTTCCGATTTTACTCTCGGGTGGGCAGGGTTGAACCACTCCGCAACAGGGCGGGCACCAAAAAATGTCGCCAGACTCTCCATGTTCCAAGGCT
>JBGSQR010000357.1:0-4106 GCA_041737975.1 Geobacterales bacterium
GACGACTATGCTTTCAGAATAGCCGCCGTAGGTTACCCCTCCCAGGTGTTTGTCCGGCGAATTGTAGGTGAAGGTTGAGCTTGGGCAAAACTGCTCAAGGCCGTCTTGGCAGTTAGGGCAGGTATGGTCAGAATCAACCAAACAGCCGACTCCTACCAGATCGCCCGCTTTAAAATCAGTTACTGCGCTGCCAACGGTAGTAACTCGACCGACAATCTCATGCCCGGGGACGCAAGGGTAAGTCGTGGGCATAATGCTGCTCCATTCGTCACGGACCGTGTGGAGATCAGAGTGGCAGATGCCGCAGAAGAGAATTTCGATCTGCACGTCACGCTCGGTTGTTTCCCGGCGCTGGATAGTGTCGGATGTAAATGGTGATGTTGCACTGGCAACGGAATAGGCTTTAGCTTCGTACATGGTTTTTCCTCCTGTTGGTTTTATCCTTGGATCTGGCGAATCACCGGACTTAAGTTGAATTGTAACAGCTTCCAGACTTTCGTCCAGTCGATGCAGCCTGGTAATTTCCGGATCGGTACGCAGAGTACAAACTAGCAACAGACAGCCCTTTATAAACCGCTGTAAATAGTCCATACTGCCACCATGACTACCCTGCGGCGCAATATCCCCCTGCTCTACACCTTCTCCTTCCTGCAGATGACCCTTTTTCCCATTGCGATCATCACCCTGTTCTGGAAGGAACATATCGGCCTGTCCCTCTCCCAGATCCTGCTGCTGCAAAGTATCTTTGCCGTATCAATGGTTGTGATGGAATACCCCTCCGGCTATATCAGCGACCGCATCGGCTACCGTACTGCACTCACCATGGCATCCCTGCTTGGTCTGGTTGGCTGGGGCTACTACACAATGGCCACCTCGTTTCAGGAAGTCCTGATCGCTGAAGTCCTGCTCGGCATCTCCACATCATTCATCAGCGGCACGGACAGCGCCCTGCTCTTTGAATCCCTCAAGGCTAACAAAGAGGATACCACCTACTCCCGCTGCGAAGGGCGTTCAACCTTTTTCGGCCAGACTGGCGAGGCGGCCGGGGCGATCTTTGCCGGCGTCCTTTATGCATATTACCCTCTGCTGCCATTTTTTCTTCAGATAGCTGTCTGGCTGCTGGCATTGTTCATCACCAGAGGCATGGTAGAACCGAAGCGGGAACCGCACCGGCATGGCAACCACCTGGCACAAGCACTAGCTTCGGCACGCTATGTCTTTATAGAGAACAAACGCCTGCGGATTACAATCCTGCTCAGCATCACCCTCGGACTATCATCGTTCTATCCGGTCTGGCTGATCCAGCCTTATATGCGCGACTGCGGTGTACCGCTGGTTTCTTTTGGTCCGATTTGGGCCGGAGCAAACATGGTTGTAGCCATCTTTGCCCTGATGAGCCACCGAGCTCGGGCATTTCTTGGTGATCGGGGGATGGTTCTGCTGGTGGTGGCACTGGTCTGGACGGGATACATGGGACTGGGGGTGTCAGTCGGGGTGTGGGGTTTTCTCTTTTACTACCTGCTCACGGCCATGCGGGGTATGCGTGGACCGTTCTTTCTGCATGTTGCCCAGAATGAGATACCATCTGAAACCCGGGCCGGAATGCTTTCGCTGCAATCCCTCTCGTTCCGGCTGATCTTTGCCCTAACCGGACCACTTATAGGTCAATACGCCGACTCAAACGGCGTCGGGGCCACCTTCAAACTGCTCTTCTATGTTTACCTGGTAATCCTGCCACCGCTGGTCTGGCTGTTTCTGAAACAGCTGGGCAAAAAAATCGAAGCATAGCCAACTCACGGCTCAAGCCAGGCCGGACTTGTGCTCATGAAACAGGGGTTTGACCGTATTCCGTGACCTGACCCGGTTGACAGCACTGACTACACGCCTGTAAACCGGTTCAAGTTCGATCCAGATACAAAAAACCACAATCGCAACACCGCATAAAGTAATCAATTCCATATCACTCTCCTGACAGATGCTATCTGACCAACACCCTGTCCGTAATAAATCTACAACTGCCGGTAAATGCCGATCACCTTGCCGACAATACTCATTACGCCATCCTCCGGCCGAATGATGATCGCTTCCATGCTTGGATGCTCCGGTTGCAGACGTATAGTACTGTTCTCGCGATAGAACCGCTTGACTGTGGCTTCCCCATCCATCATGGCAACAACAATATCCCTGTTTTCAGCCGTGATATCAGGCCGCACAAGAGCCAGATCTCCTTCGATAATTCCTGCATTAACCATGGAATCACCTTTGACCTTCAGAAAAAAGCAGTCAGCACCTTTCACCGCAAGGTGATCAACGGAAAAGTACCCCTGAATATCCTCAATCGCTGTAGAGAGATTGCCTGCACGAACCGTCCCCACAATCGGCAATGACACATGTCGACTGTGGGGAGTGGTCAGTACAATTCCCCGGTTCACATTTTCCCGCCTGACATACCCCTTCCGCTCCAGAGCAGCAAGATGCTTCATTACCGGTAATGTACCGGACACCTTCAAATGCCCGGCGATTTCCCTCTGACTGGGGGAAAAACCATGGCTATCGGCGAAGGAGGTGACAAATTGAAGCACCTGTCGCTGTCTGGAAGTCAGCTCATTTGCAGTTTTTGCAACATAGGTAGTCATACGACTACCTATACGCATTTTCATGACCGCTGTCAACAGTGTTTTAGTAGCTGGAGCATAAAAACGCCTATATTCCAGTGCAATGCAAATACAATAGGGCAAAATGAACCCGCCAGTTGTTCACTGCTGCGATGCAACCGGACTCAAAATACTTACTTTGACTTAAGGTTTGGGAGCTGAAGAGGAAATTCAGTTTTCAGGACGAGGCAAACTAAACGCTTGAATAATGTGATCAGGTTATATATGATCAATTAACTCAAGATTCACAGCCAAGCAATGAAGCCCGGCATACCTTTAAGGTGTGCCGGGCTTTTTATTTGGCACATACAATAAGGAGAGAGACAATGGCTTTAATCACTGGATTTACAAAAAATGGTCGCGAGTGGACACCGGATTTTATCAAGTCACTTGATAAGGACCTGTGTATCGGTTGCGGTCGCTGCTACAAAACCTGTACAAAAAACGTATTGGCTTACGAAGAGGTGGACACAGAAGAAACCGTCAAGGCTTATATGAAAATCGCCAATGACGCTAACTGTATTGGCTGCAGATCATGTGGACAGAACTGCCCGAAAGGCTGCTTCTCTTTTGAGCCGGTAGAGGCCCATGGCTACGGATATACTTCGTAGCAACAGCACTTTTCCGATCAGTAGCAGTTTGTTTTAACTAAACTTATACGACTAAAACAGTTTGGGAGGGATTAAGCATGGCATGGACACCAGAAAAACCGCTTGTTGTCGGCAAATATTGGTATGACCCAAACGGGCATCATCAATCAGGTCGCAAAAAGCACGAATTGAGGATTGTTGCAATTCGTAATGATGAAAACGGGAACCCTGTTGCATTACAGCACGGAGAAGCCGGAAGCACACCGATTGAAACATTGAACGGTGACTGGTTTGGACCACTGGAACCACCAATCTGACTTCCAGGTCACATTCAAGTTTCGAAATCAATAAGTTTCTTCAATACAACAACATAAGCAGCAGTAAGTGGTGCAACGATGCCCGACATTCCTAAAACGTATGCCGGGCATTATTTTATCGTCAATCAACAACAATACAGGAGGTATGTTATGAAAATGGTCTGGGAAAAAGTATTCGAATATGCATCGATGCCGGTACATGGTAGCCTGTCACGCAGACTGCGCAAAGGAATCAAAATTCAGGTCAACGAAGGAAAGGTCTATGCTAATGCAACTCTTTATATGGGAGAGGATTTTCTGCGAATCTCCGAAGAAGAGGGAACAGGCAAAGCGATCAACTCATATTATGACTGGAAAATGGTCGCATCAGTACGAACACTCTGCGACAATGAAGAGGCACCACATAAAGGTAAATAGCAGCAAATGATTCAATTTGGTGACACACAGGAGAAAAATAATGGCAAAGATCGTATTCTGGGAAAAGCCCGGTTGCCAGGGTAACAATCGACAAAAAGAGATTCTTGTTGCGTCTGGACACGAACTGG
>JBGSQR010000450.1:0-1501 GCA_041737975.1 Geobacterales bacterium
CTCCTGCCATCCATTTTCTGATATTGGTAATTCCTACGCCATGGGCATTATTCAATAAATTATGAGTATTTATCGTTACACTATATCGCTTTATCAGGATACTTCAATACTCAAAAAATAAAATTCAAAAAACAGCTCTAACTCAAAAATATCAGCCAGTTATAGCACAGCATTAGCTTGACTCTGAAATCGCTTTATATATAATCCCAATTGCATTGATGTACACAGGTAAACCTCATGTTTCACGCTTACCGGGGGCAAATCACGAATGCCGGACAATACAGGTAACAAACATAATATTCTTAAACAAATCCCAAAGGTTGACACACTATTAGCATGGCCTGAAATAGAAGCCCTGATGGTTAATTTCCCACGCACGGAAGTTTTGACCGTCGTCAGAACTGCACTTGCATTCCTTCGGAAAGAAATTAGATCTGACCAGATAATAAATATTCCATCGCAAAGCCATATCGCAGAGCTGATCAAATCTAAACTGGACAAAAGACTCGGTCCAAGCCTACAACCCGTGATAAATGGGACTGGCGTAGTGATCCATACTAATCTGGGTCGTTCGCCTCTGGCAGACCAGGCTTTAGAGGCCATACAAAAGTCTTCTTCCGGCTATTCAAACCTGGAGTTTGATCTTGATGCCGGTGAACGCGGCACCCGCTATGCACATGTGGAAGAACTGATCTGCGAACTGACCGGTGCCGAATCAGCCCTTGTTGTTAACAACAATGCTGCGGCAGTCATGCTGGCCCTTTCCTCACTGGCCCACGGACGAGAAGTAATTGTATCCCGGGGAGAACTTGTGGAGATCGGCGGATCTTTCCGTATCCCGGATGTGATGCGCCAAAGCGGCGCCAGACTAGTCGAAATCGGCACAACCAATCGCACACACCTCACCGATTTCCAGAATGCCCTGTCCGAATCCACGGCCCTGTTCCTTAAAGTTCATACCAGCAATTACACCATAGTCGGCTTTACTGCAGAAGTTTCCATTGCCGAGATGTCTGCACTGGGTGAGAAAAAAAACATTCCTGTCATGCTGGATGCCGGAAGCGGCTGCCTGATCGATCTTTCACCCCACGGCATTCATGGCGAGCCGACCATACGCCAGTATCTGCAGTCCGGTGCATCGGTTGTCACCTTCAGTGGTGACAAACTGCTGGGGGGACCGCAGGCCGGGATAATAGCCGGTTGCAGAGAAGTTATTGAACCGATGAAAAAGCATCCCTTATTGAGAGCCATACGAATGGACAAACTGACTCTGGCTGCCCTTGAGGCAACCCTACGACTTTACCGGGATGAAAGACAGGCGCTTACCTCCATACCTGTGCTGCGCATGCTGACAGCTTCTCCGGCCATCCTTTCGCGGCAAGCAGACAAGCTCATCAGGCGTTTCAGGCGCATACGTCACGACTCCGTATCCTTTTTCAGACATAAAGGCAATTCCTGTGCAGGAGGTGGTTCCTTTCCTCTTCTGCATTTACCATCCATA
>JBGSQR010000468.1:0-3200 GCA_041737975.1 Geobacterales bacterium
TCACGTGAAACACGGCAATCTGACGTATAAGGGAAACGAATCAAATGAGTGAAAACGAAATGACGCAAACAGCTACAGAAGAATATGGAGCGGATAACATCAAAGTATTGGAGGGGCTGTCGGCAGTTCGTAAACGCCCGGCCATGTACATTGGTTCAACGTCCAGTGCCGGCTTGCACCATCTTGTTTACGAGATTGTCGACAATTCAATTGATGAGGCCCTGGCCGGACATTGCGACAATGTGAGTGTAACCATTAATACAGATGGTTCTGTGACTGTTGTTGATAACGGTCGTGGCATTCCGACAGACATTATGCCTAACGAGGGAAAATCAGCAGCAGAAGTTGTTTTAACAGTTCTTCACGCCGGCGGCAAATTCGATAACGATTCATACAAGGTTTCCGGTGGTCTGCACGGTGTAGGTGTATCGGTAGTTAATGCATTATCAAAATCGTTGGAACTGGAAATTAGACGAGATGGAAAAGTATTTCGTCAATCCTATCGACGCGGCGATCCACTTGCCCCCTTGGAAATGGTTGGAGAAACCAAGAAGCGTGGAACTAAAATAACCTTTATGCCGGATGAAGAAATTTTTGAAACCACAGAAATCTCTTTTGACGTTCTTTCCCAGCGTTTACGTGAAATGGCTTTTCTAAATGCTGGCGTAAGAATCAAAATAAACGATGAACGTGTTGATAACAAATTTCACGAATTCTATTATGAGGGTGGAATTAACTCTTTCGTAGAATACCTGAATCGTAACAAGACGGCCCTGCATCCTAAGCCGATTTACTTCAAGGGTGAAAAAGGCGGGGTGGAGACTGAAGTTTCCATGCAATATAACGACTCATACGACGAGAAAATATTTTCGTTTGCCAATAACATTAACACCCATGAAGGTGGTACGCATCTGGTTGGATTCAAAGCGGCGCTGACCCGTACCATGAATAGCTATGCTGCGGCCAATAATTTGCTTAAAAAGGAAAAAGTCACGATTTCTGGCGATGACCTGCGTGAAGGTATTACCTGTGTTATCTCAGTCAAAATTCCGCAGCCGCAATTTGAAGGGCAGACTAAAACCAAGTTGGGCAACTCGGAGGTCAAGGGATATGTGGAAACCTTGATCAACGAAAAACTGGCCCAGTATTTGGAAGAAAACCCACAGGTAGCCAAGCGGGTTCTGGAAAAGTCCATTGAAGCGGCCAGAGCCAGAGAAGCGGCACGTAAAGCCCGTGAAACCGTACGACGTAAAGGTGCCCTGGACCTGGGCGGACTGCCTGGTAAGCTGGCTGACTGTCAGGAAAAGAACCCCGAGCTGTGCGAACTATACCTGGTCGAGGGCGACTCGGCCGGTGGTTCGGCCAAGCAGGGGCGCGACCGTAAATTTCAGGCCATTTTGCCTCTTAAGGGTAAAATTCTGAACGTAGAAAAAGCCCGTTTTGATAAAATGATCGCTTCCCAGGAAATCCGTACTCTGATTACTGCCATGGGCACAGGAATCGGCAAGGATGATTTTGATATAGCCAAACTGCGCTATGGCCGTATTATTGTCATGACAGATGCCGACGTGGACGGGTCCCACATCCTGACTCTTCTGTTAACCTTCTTTTATCGCAACATGCGTGAACTAGTTGAACGCGGCCACCTTTATATTGCCCAGCCACCTCTTTACAAGGTCAAGCGCGGTAAGAAAGAGCAGTATCTGCGTAATGAGGCGGCCATGCAGAACTACTTGCTGGAAGAGGGGGCAGAAGACATGATTCTGCGTCTGGAAAAGGGTGATCGTATTTATACCGGTAAGCAGATTATACCGCTGATCAGGCAGTTTATAGATAACCGTGCTATTTTTGAAAAGGTTGTAAAAAAAGGGATTACTTCAGACCTGCTTTCCATAATTGTTCGTAGTAATGTTCCGGCCGGACTGGAAGAGTTGTCACAATTCGAAAAATATATTGATGCTATGAAGAAGCTGTCTCCTGGTTCAGAATGCCAGCTGGAAGAAGACAGAATCATATTCTACATCGGTAATATACGCGCCATTATTGATCAGCAGATTTTAGGTGTTCTATCCAGCCACGAATATGAACTGCTGGTTGAAAATCATATCCGCATTGTGGAAACAATGGCAGACGGAAGGGCAACGGTTGAACAGGAAGGTGGAAAAATTCTGCTTGAAACTGGCAATCACGAAGAGTTGCTGGCGTTCTTCCTGGAAAACGCAAAAAAAGGACTCGGCATTCAGCGCTATAAAGGTCTGGGTGAGATGAACCCTGAGCAGCTCTGGGAAACAACCATGAACCCGGAAAACAGAGTGCTGTTGCAGGTCAAGATCGAGGATATCGTTGAGTCAGACGAAATATTTACGATCCTGATGGGTGATCAGGTAGAACCACGTCGCGATTTCATTGAGAAAAACGCGCTGAACGTCGTCAACCTCGACATTTAACTCACACATTTTTACAAAATAGAAGAGGCAACAATGATCAACACTCCTGTATCAAAGATTTCTGTAAATATTGAAGATGAGATGAAACGTTCCTACATGGACTATGCCATGTCGGTCATCATCGGTCGTGCCCTGCCTGACGTACGAGACGGACTGAAACCGGTTCATCGTCGTTGTCTGTACGCCATGTACGATATGAACAATGATTACAACAAACCGTACAAAAAATCTGCCCGAGTAGTCGGTGATGTTATCGGTAAGTATCATCCACATGGTGATACAGCTGCTTATGACACAATAGTTCGTATGGCGCAGGATTTTTCGCTGCGCTATATGCTGGTAGAAGGGCAGGGTAACTTTGGTTCAGTGGACGGTGACCGTGCAGCGGCTATGCGTTATACCGAAATCCGCCTCCGACAGCTTTCTCATGAGTTACTGTCTGATCTGGATAAAGAAACTGTCATCATGGTTCCTAACTACAATGATGAGATGAATGAACCGACTGTTTTACCTGCAAAGTTTCCAAACCTGTTGGTAAACGGATCTACCGGTATCGCAGTCGGTATGGCCACTAATATACCGCCGCACAACCTGGGTGAAATAATCGACGGCATAATTGCAACTATTCATAATCCAGAGACAACTTTTGAGGAGTTATTGGCCATAATTCCTGGCCCGGATTTTCCTACTGGAGCGACCATTTACGGTCGTCAAGGCATCTATGACGCTTACTCCACCGGTCGCGGTATTATT
>JBGSQR010000481.1:0-5445 GCA_041737975.1 Geobacterales bacterium
CTCTGGAGAAGATGATTCATTTCAATAAGCAGTTTCCTGAAAAACATGCATTCAAGTACTTTAAGCAGCTTTTACGCGGGTTGGCCTTTGCTCACGACCATGGTGTGGTTCATCGTAATATGCGACCGTCCATGATTTTGCTGAACCGGCAGGGCGAACTTAAAATATCTGATTTCGGCGTGGCCATGATCCTGGGGAAGGGGCAACGGGAAGAGTTGGGGAATGTGGAGGGTGATGCCGGTTTCATGAGCCCTGAGCAGATTGTAAACCCTAAGAATGTTGATCAGCGCAGTGACATATATTCAGCTGGAGTCATACTGTTTCAGATGCTTTCCGGAAAACTGCCTTTTGAGCAGGGAGCCAGCCTGACAACCTTGATGTTGCATCTTGATAAACAGGCGCCTGACATCAGGAATTTAAATCCCGATGTGTCTGAAAAGCTGGCAATAATTGTTGCCAAAGCGCTGGAAAAGTCTCCTGATGATCGTTATCAGACTTGTCAGGAGTTTTTGCATGATATTGAAGATTATCAAAAAAGCCTGCTTGCTGAATCTACTGTCAAATTACAGCCTATGGCAGCCACTGAAACCAAAGATAACAGTCGCGCATATTTGATTACGGGCGCGATAATCGGAGTTCTGCTTGTGATCGGTTTAGCTACTTATAAATTGATGACCAAGCAGAGTTATGTTACTGCACTGAGAATTCATGGCTCTAATACGATCGGTTCCAATCTTGCTCCTGCTTTGGCTGAGGCCTATTTGAGGAAGGTTGGGGCAACCGGAATTACACGTGAACCAGGAAAAAATGTTGAAGAAATCCTTGTTAAGGGGGTAATCGGCAGCCATGACGGTATTGCAGTCGAGATAAAATCCCACGGTTCGTCAACAGCTTTTGAAGGTCTTGGAGCAGATAAATGTGATATTGGAATGTCTTCACGCCGCATTAAGGATGATGAGGCAAAAAAACTTGCCGGCCTAGGTGATATGAATTCACTTGCAAGTGAACATATCCTTGGTCTGGACGGTCTGGCGGTGATTGTAAATGACGCAAATCCGGTAACATCGCTTTCCATCAAGGATATTAAAAATGCTTTTTCAGGGACTTCCTCGAAGTGGTCTGATATGGGCGGTGGCTCAACTGCAATTAATCTTTATGCCAGAGATGACAAGTCCGGCACGTTCGATACATTTAAAAGCCTGGTTCTTGCAGATATTAAACTCAAGTCCACAGCAAAACGTTTTGAAGACAGTTCACAGCTTTCCTCACAAGTGGCATCGGACAAAGATGCCATAGGCTTTATTGGTCTTCCCTACATCAAATCAGCTAAAGCTGTATCAATAAAGAGCGGTTCATCCATGCCGATCTTTCCAACCTCATTTACTGTAGCAACTGAAGATTATCCACTGGCCCGACGTTTGTATCTCTATACGGCACAGCAGTCCAAAAACCAGCGTGTCAATGAATTTATAGAATTTTCACTTTCACCTGAGGGGCAGGAGCTTGTTGAAAAATCCGGTTTTGTACCTCTAACGGTCAGGGCCGGTTCATTCACGCCTCCTGAAAGTGCACCAACTGAATACAAAAGTCTGACAGCAGGTGCAGAACGTTTGTCTCTGAATTTTAAATTTCAGAAAAGCAGTTTTAAGCTGGACAATAAAGGGCAACGCGATATTGAACGTCTGATCAAGGCTTTGGCATCCAAAGAGTTATTAGGACGACCTGTCATGTTGTTCGGTTTTGCTGATAACTCGCAGTCGGATAAGGAGAGTGAAGCGCTTTCACGCTCAAGGGCACAGTCTCTTGCTAATGAACTGGCACAGCGGGGAGTTACGGCTTCTGTCGTTGCAGGGTTTGGAAGCAGGATACCGGTTGCGGATAACAGCTCAAATGAAGGCAAAAGCAGGAATAATCGCGTGGAAATCTGGCTGGGCAAAAAATAGTAATTTAAGCAAATTAGGCAAAACAATCCCCTCTCCCTGAGGGAGAGGGTCAGGGTGAGGGGGAAATGTCGCTGTATATGGCACTGCTGCCCCCTCATCCGGCCTTCGGCCACCTTCTCCCTCAGGGAGAAGGAACAAGCGGCTGATTTGTTTTACTTAGGTAATTAAATTTTAGACAGGAGAAAATAATGTGTATCTTTGCCGTTCTGGGAATTATTATTTTAACTGCACAGACGGTTCACATGGTTGCTGAAATGATGAACTGCTGTAAGATTATTAAGATTAAAAACCGGAGACATAATAGTTGTGAGGTTCTATCGTAGCAACTCTCTTGAAGGAGTTTTGATAACGGTTAGCGCAGCTGCGCTAACCGTTCGCGAGGGATGTTGTTAGCGTTGCAGTATTGATTTTCAAGTTCTTCGATATAAAACAGGTCCAGCCCCGATTCCGCAATAAATTCTTCACGAAGCTCTCTATTGGTGGTCCTTAGTATCAACGGCAGCAGATTATTGTAATAGATGGCCTCTTTTTTGATAATTTCAATACCCTTAGTGAAAAGTTCATCAGGAATTTCATCACAGTGCAGCTTTTTGTGGTGTAATTCGATGGTCAAGAGTCTTTTAAGGATTTCCAGGTCATTTTTTGAGGCAAATTTTGAGTAATTATTTCTGATTTTATCTCTGACATTGTCGAGTATAAACAGCAGCAGTTTTTGCTCTTTTTCCAACTCCTTTAAACCCGCAAGAATATCCGTTGCTGTGGTAAGACCTGCTGAGATCATCTCTAATCCATTAGATACAAAACTTAGTTTACGTTTCCCATAGCTACCTATAAACTTGCTGTTAATGATGTCCGTAAGAAACAGACGCTCAAATAGTTTCGACTCCAACCCGTCAAAGATGGCTCTGCTCCTGTGCAGGGACATGATCAGTTCATCATTAATAAATAAAGTTTCCATAAATGCCAATTTGCTGACCTGCTTATGAATGTCGTCGTATAGGTGGACATACTCAATCAGTTTGATGAAATAGTTATATGTTTCATCGGCGGCATTTTCCTTACAACGTTCATCACAGGCCTTGCTGATTAAAAGCTGGGTCTGCTCCAAAGTCCTGTTCCCACAGTCTCGAGCCAACTTATTGGCCAGCAGAAACTTGGCGATCATTTCAGGGCTAAGCGGCTGTATAAGTACGTTTTCCTGCAAAAAGGTGCTTACAAGTAAACTGTTCATTTCATTCACTAAAGCAGTATTGTTTGTTGAAATAGTATTTGACATAAATGAGGCTCCGGAATTTAAAACAACTTATTTGCTTTTGCTGTTTTCAAGGGTTCTTTATAGGACCATATCAGCAGTATTACACCGATCAGGCTGAACGTCAGATAATCGGTCGGAACTCCCAAAAACCAGTTTTTATGCCAGAAAGCGTGTTCAGGAGTAAAACGGTTCAGGCCGAAAGCCGGGTTGAGTACAAACCAGAGAAAATCCTCCATGATCCAGAAAAACATTAATGAACCGAGGCAGCGTGCTTCGGTTTTTAGTGAAATTTGTCCATATAGTACATGGGGCAGATGGAAAACCAGTATGATGAACGAAAAGAACCAGGCGTGATAACCTGTCATGGCCCGGCCACCCCAGAAAATGTCCAATAAAGGATGTTTTTCTATGCGCCAGGTCGGTAGCGAAGTGGCCCAGCCGTTGGGGCCTTCAATATGAATTTCAGTCATGGCAAAGAACAGGCCCATCAAAGTAATCCAGATCATCAGGAACATCATATGGCTTATCTGTTTTGAGCGCATGGTGGCAAGCCCTTCAGGCAGCAAGCATTCTAAGCTTGCCGGACTCTATAGGACCGGTCTGCCGGGATTTGTTATGGGTCGGAGTGATATAATCACTTTCCTTTTTATCTTCAAAACTGAATCTGCTGATTTCCTGTTTCAGGTCAAAGGATAGTTGCGAAAGGATCTCTGACTCTTTGGCGATTGTGGCAGCAGCGTGAACAGTTTCTCCCGATGAACGTTCAATCATGACGATATCTGCGCTGATTTCATCGGAAGTATGTGCCAGTTCGCCCGTTGCTGAAGCAATTTCGCGAGTCATATCCTGCAGTGAGGCCACGCTCTCGACAATTCTGCGTAGCGAGTCTCCGGCCTGTTCAGAGTATTCAACCCCACGTTTAACTCGACCAAGACTTTTCTGCATGGCAGTGACAGCCTTTTCTGTGTCAACCTGGATGCTGTTGACCCGTTCCGTAATACCGACTGTCGCCTCTGCAGTGTTATTGGCCAGCTTGCGAACCTCATCGGCAACCACCGCAAAACCCCGACCATGCTCACCGGCCCTGGCCGCTTCGATAGCCGCATTTAGCGCCAGCAGGTTGGTCTGGTCTGTTATTTCCATAATCACATCAACAATCTCTCCCACCTGTTGAGAATGTTCCTGCAAAGTACGCATCAGTTGCGTTGTCTCTTCAACAGAGTGGGCAATTTCTTCCACCTCGCGTCCGGTCTGGGCAACCACATTGGCACCGTTTACGGCCACATCACGGGCTTCTTTGGCCGATTCGGCTATTCTGGCCGTATTACTGGTGATAAGCGCTACTGTTTGGGACATTTCAATGGCGGCGGCAGATACCTGGCCGATGTTTGTTGATTGGGTATCAATTGTTTTGTGGATTTCCTGGGCTGTGTTGGTCAGGTCAAGAGCACTTTCTGACAGCTGTGACGAAGAGTGTGAAACGGTCGAAAGAATTTTGGTGAATGAAGCGATCAGGTTGTTGAATGCCTGCATGGTGGCGCCAAATTCGTCCTTGTTCTTAATCTGAATGGTTTTGCTGAAGTCGCCGGTCTCGGCAATGGATACGATAGTTTCATTCATTGTTCTGAGAGAACGGTTAATTGATACGGTTGTGCTGATGCTGAGAATCAAGGCTACAGTTATTATGGCCAGGGAGGCGATAATCAGCATTGTTTTGAAAAGGTCTACCCGTTCTCCGATTATTTTGACGAACTGCTGCTGTTCAAGTGCTGTCGATTGAACATTGGCTTCGCTCTTACGACTCTGCTCCAGAGCCACAGACTTAACCTTTTTTACAGATTGTTCGAGAAATTCCATGTTTTCAAGGACCTTGCGCTGTGATGCGGATATTGTGCGCAACGAGGCACCCGCACTGGCGACAGAACCGGAAATGGAGCTGATTGTATCGTTGACAAAGCCTGAACTTTTAATGTCTTTGACTGCTGTGCCAACAATAATCACATTTTTGTTGATACGCTGCTGGACCGTCTGTAACTCGGAATTAACCTTGTCAAGTTCTGCCGGTGTTGAGCTAAGCATAATCATACGTGCTTTGGCGTCAAGCAGCTTTGCGTCGACCCCGATGGAGTATACCAGATCATTTATGTTGTTGATCTTTCTGTTCAGCTCAATATCGTGATCAACCTCATTGCGAAAATTTTGTACGTTTGCTAACAGGTCAGGAACAGTGCTCTTGTCGCTGATTGT
>JBGSQR010000485.1:0-2153 GCA_041737975.1 Geobacterales bacterium
TCAGTTCAGTTTCAATAAAATGTTTATCCGGTAATTCCAGAACTACCGAAGTCATCTTGGCTGGTACAGCAGAAGCCTCATATCTTAAATTACTTCTATTATCCATATCCTTCCTCTTTTCTGGTGAAAGCACATTTTTTAAAACCTGCTTTTGACGGAGTTCAGCATAATTATCAACATTATAGCAATACCAGGCGACTTCACAAGTAACAGTCTTGTTAAATCTTTCAGCTGTTGACCACCGCCACCCCGCTACTACGCAAAAACCAATATCCTCCTTCTAAAACAGTGAATATTTTAAAAATCTTATTATGACTGTAACACCGTCTTAATATTGCTATGTCATAATCGCAACTGTTGGATCAGCCAATTTATAAGTCAAAATCTTTTGCCGAATCAATACAGGAGATTAAAAATGAAGAAAATGGAGAAGAACTGCATAGATTGCGGCTGCGAAGCAGTCAGTACAACAATTGATGAAGTCAAGCCTGCTTACAGAATGAGTATGACGCATTTTTCATGTGGCGCTGTCACGATAAGCACCACGGGTGCCCATGGTCAGGTGGCAAAGGTTTCACATGAAGGCTGTTGTTCTGTCCATAATAATGAAGCAGCTTGAACTTTGGAGCGTGATCTGATTATGAATAACTCAAGAAGATTTAAGCGTATATACCATGAGATGGATGGTTACCTGAGCAGCGCTGGCATTATCAACCAATGCAAAATTTTGAACATATCCATGACCGGAGTCCTGGTCAGTGTTAAAGAACAGTTCGCAAAAATCCCACAAAGAGGCGACTGCTTCAACCTCACTCTTTATAATCATATCGAGAGACGATCCATCTGCATTCAAACTCAGGTTGCCCACCACGGTTTTTCCCTTGTTGGCCTTGAGTTTCTCAATCTTGATGACAGCATAATTAAATATCTTTTCGAAGTCATGGGTCAGAAAGAGTTTGATATTTATAAACAAGGGACTCAAGGAACAGATCAATGCCTGACAAATATCGCAAATTTATAATCATACTGATAGTTGCCGGGCTTGCCCTGTCGGCCCTTTCAGCCACATCCATCTGCAACTTCGGAGGTTGTACAGAAGCTCACCTTTACCGGCTGTTCGGAATTTCATTTCCACTTGTCGGAGTCCTGTTTTTTTCAGGGGCCATTGTACTGATCGGTTTTACGAGACGTTCTCCAATATCGGGATTCTTGTACAATCTTCTATTAAGTGGAGGAGCTGCTGCAGAGATAAACATGATTCTGTTGCAGAAAAATGTAATCAAGGCCTGGTGCCCGGTCTGCCTTGCAATTGCCGCAGTTATTTACCTTTTGGTTGTACTCAGGCTTATTGAACAACTATTTCTATCTCAAGAAGGAATACGGATAAACATGAAAACATTCGGCAGAAGTGCTTTGATTGCTGTTGTAGCGATATTGGGTTTTGCAGTTTCATTTACCGGCATCGCTAAAAAAGATGCGCATGCGGGCCAGGCAAACCTCTATCTCGGCAAACAAAACAGTAAGACTGAAATATACCTTTTTTCAGACTGGTTTTGCCCGGGATGCATACAGGTTGAAGACACCATAGAGTCAATCTATCCGACTCTGTCCCAAAAGGGAAAACTGCTGTTTGTTGACAAGGTCATACACCCTGAATCAGCCAACTTCATCCCTTATCACATGTCGTTTGCGGCCTACGAAAAAAGCAAATACATGGATTTAAGAAAAGCACTTTTTGCAGTAGCAAAAAAGAAACGCAATCCGGGTAATGAGGATATTGAAAAAGCCATTGCTCCATTAAAAGTAAACTATAAGCAACTTGATTTTCTGGAAATAACTCAGCAAATGGATTCACAACGTAAGTTGGGCGAAAAGTTTAATGTCAACGCCACCCCTACCCTCGTTGTTAGAAACAGCAGGAACAACAAGATAGTGACACTGGTAGGAAGCGAGAACATCACCAGTCCGTTGATAGACAAGGCGATTAGTGACGTTGAGTAAGCATATTTTACATATTCAAGCGCAGCAAACTACGACATAATATGTCATATATATTTTAAATCAGTATTTACTGCAGCCCTCAACAACTTTCATGTGAAAAACCCCGAGACACCATAAAGAATTTTTAAAACATTCACCCCGCCGCCATAGAT
>JBGSQR010000495.1:0-2906 GCA_041737975.1 Geobacterales bacterium
AATTAAAAGTATGCTGACAGGAGTCAATTATGACAAATAGAACCTTTATGCGGAGTTCGGTCAAAATTATTTCATTACTGCTTCTGATGCTTACACAACCGGCTTTTGGCGCTAATAGTCCGCTCCAACCAAAGGGACCGCCCAATGCAAACAGTGGCACCGGCACGCAAACTGTTCAAGGAAGCGGGAGCGGTTCAACAGCGTCACAGGGTGCAACGGCTTCAGGTTCACTTGAAAGCATGTCTGCCGACTCCGGGCAGGCTGCATATTCTACATTTGGAAAAACCTGGATAAAGGTTCCTCAAACTATCTGGAATATTCAAGTGTCAAAGAATGACGTTGTAACCTCAAGTAAGGGACCTTTTTCTTATGTCAGGCATATTGACAATAGCACTCCATGCAGAACAGTCAGTTCGGTGGAAGTAGATATGCTTAATCCTGACAATTCTCATTCATCTTATGAATGCATTCCTAATACATGCAGTTTTGATTTCAACCAATGCGCTATCTTTACCGCTCCGATTTTAGATGAAAAACAATATCTCACTCTGTGCCGGACACCTGAACGCTCAAAAAACGCTTGGAGTGGAAAGGTTCCGCTTAACGCACTGACGCTAAGGATCCGCTATTCCAACGGCATGTCAGATGTCCTTACACAGTTATATACCGATGTCAACCTGACCTGCGAAGCAGTTTCTTGCATACCGCTTAATTTGATGCAGTTCGACAAGGACACCTACGCCTGGCTTCCAAAAGGATATATTGGACGCCCCTACAATGCGCAACTCTATATTGGGGGGCACAAGACGACAGTCACTAAACTGGCTATTGCCGGTAAACCGGGACTTCCTCCCGGCCTGCAACTGGACTCAACCGGCCGCATCTACGGTGTTCCTTCTGAATATAGTCGTGGAGAATGGAAGATTGACTTCGATATAAAGGACGGCTGCCCCTGGAATGGAGAAACTCGAAAGGGAACTGCGACACTAAAAATAGCCGACACTGTTCCACCGGCACTAAAGGAAGTGATTCTCACCCCGCGAACACTACCATATAGCGGCGGAGAAGTGGTACTGCAGGTCAAGGCTTCGGACAACATTGCCGTGTTTCATGTTACGGCAAACCAGACTAAGCCTGACGGCAGTCAGGGAGCTGCATCGGCCCCTCTGGTCTCAGGCACCCCAGCTGACGGAGTCTGGCGCTTGAAGTGGAATATTTGGGCCAACACTAGAGCAACGCCACAAAAGTACATGGTAAAAGTTAAAGTTGACGACAGCGACGGCAATGTAGTCGAGTCTTTGCCAATCACCATTACAGTTGAAGCGAAAGGCACTGCTCCAAAGTTTCCGGTTGCTCCCTCATTGCCTGCTTTGCAACGACCGGCAAAATAAGTCTAGCAGAATCTTTAAATTATAAAAATGGTCAACAGACCTGTACATATTATTAAAAGACAATAGGCTAATTATCTAAAATACAGACTGTAAGTTCATTACGGGTCAAAAGAAAAATCAGCCTGATCTTGTCATAAACAAAGTTATTCACTCGAAAATTATACAACCCAAAATGAACCAATTAAGACGCATGTTGATAATTGCCCTGACAACCGTTATAACGCTCCTGGCCGCCATTACAGTCTTCCAGCGCAGCATCATCTACTTCCCGAGCCACCATTCGGAAACGAACGGTCTTACCCCGTGGATAGTGGATGGGCGCACCGTCGGCTATGCTCGAAAAGTCGCCTTTCCCCGGACCGTCTGGCTGTTCACGCACGGAAACGCCGGACAGGCCGCTGATCGCAGTTATGCCCTCCAATGCTTCTCCAGCAACGATTCTATATATATTCTTGAATATCCTGGATACGGCAGCCGGGAAGGATCACCCGGCAAGTTGTCGTTTGATTCTGCTGCAGAAACTGCCTATCGGGAACTGAGAAGAGAGTACCCTAACACGCCTGTCTGTGCTGTGGGAGAGTCCATTGGCAGCGGGCCAGCATCCAGCCTGGCCAGACTTCAAAATCCACCTGACAAGATCGTGCTGTTAGTTCCTTTTGATACGCTTGCTCGGGTAGCAAAAAATCAGTTCCCTTTTTTACCAACCGATCTTTTATTATTTGACCGATGGGACAATATAGAGGCGCTGAAGGGTTTTACCGGAAAAGTGGAGATATTCGGAGCCATCGGAGACAGGATCATACCGATCCGCCACGCCAGAGAACTGGCCAGATCTCTGCCCCGTGCGGTTCTGAATGAAATACCCGGAGATCACAATGAATGGTCACAAAACAGGAAGGTAATAATCCGCAACTAAAAGAAATCAAATAACAGCACAAGTACCTTAGCAGATTTAAGTTCAATATTTTTTACAGATTCAAACCTTGATCCAGCCAGTTAGCTTTCCCTTTCACACACAAAATATTGCGCCAATTCCCTTTCCTTGACACCGCATCTTGCTATGAGGCATAATTCAGCTTCACTGATTTAACGAAAGGCAGTACCTCATGGAACCTTCTTCAAATAATGATACCCTGGCAGCACCTCAATTCGTCCATCTGCATCTGCACTCACAATATTCACTGCTGGACGGTGCCATCCGCATCGAGGATCTGGTCAGCAAGGCCAAAGAATTCAACATGCCTGCGGTTGCCCTGACTGACCACGGCAACATGTTTGGCGCTGTCGAATTTTATCTAAAATGCAAGAAAGCCAAGATCAAACCGATCATCGGCTGCGAAGTCTACCTGGCGCCTGATTCACGATTTTCCAAAGACGCCAAAGGCATCTCCGATGCCGCCTATCACCTGATCCTGCTCTGTGAAAATATTGAAGGCTACAAGAATCTTTCCTATCTGGTCTCTGCCGGATACAAGGAGGGATTCTACTATCGCCCCCGTGTTGACCGTGAACTGC
>JBGSQR010000496.1:0-3921 GCA_041737975.1 Geobacterales bacterium
GGATAAGCAGGATCAGTTTCTGGACAAGATGGATCTGGAGCGTGAGCGAGGTATTACAATCAAGGCTCAGGCTGTGCGTCTAAACTATTGTGCAGATGACGGTATAGATTATGTTCTTAATTTGATCGACACTCCTGGACATGTGGACTTTACTTACGAGGTCTCACGTTCACTGGCCGCCTGTGAAGGTGGTCTGCTGGTTGTGGATGCCTCCCAGGGTGTTGAAGCCCAGACGCTGGCAAATGTCTATCTGGCGCTGGATAACAATCTAGAAGTCTTTCCTGTATTGAACAAGATAGACCTTCCTGCTGCTGATCCAGAACGCGTAATGCATGAAATTGAAGAGATCATCGGTATTGATGCACATGATGCCGTCTTGGCGAGTGCAAAGGAAGGTATCGGTACTCATGAGATACTTGAGCAGATTGTCAGGAAAATTCCAGCCCCAAAAGGTGACTCGTCAGCTCCCCTCAAGGCGCTTTTGTTCGATTCATGGTACGACCAGTATCAGGGTGTTATAATTTTGGTCAGACTCTTTGATGGAACAATTAAAAAGGGTGACAAGATCCAACTTGTTTCAACTAATCGTGCTTATGAAGTTCTCAAGCTTGGTGTTTTTGCTCCGGCCATGGTTGAGGTGTCTCAGCTTTCAGCTGGTGAAGTAGGTTTTGTTATTGCCGGTATAAAAGATGTTGCCGATGCAAAAGTCGGTGACACCGTTACTCTTTTTCACCGTCAATGCCAAGTTCCTCTGGATGGTTTCAAAGAAGTCAAACCGATGGTTTTCTCAGGCCTGTATCCGATTGACACTGTTCAGTACGAGCAGTTACGAGATGCCTTGGCAAAACTGAAGCTGAATGACTCGTCATTCTCATTTGACCCTGAAACATCTGTTGCTCTTGGATTTGGTTTCCGTTGTGGCTTTCTTGGTCTGCTGCATATGGAGATCATCCAGGAACGCCTGGAACGTGAATTCGGTCTGGAGTTGATCACAACCGCTCCGACAGTTGTTTACAGGGTTCATCGCGTAACCGGCGAAGTGATAACAATTGCAAGCGCCAATCAGTTGCCTGAATCTCAGCATGTTGATTATCTTGAAGAGCCATTTATTCTGGCTCATATTCATGTCCCCAATGATTATGTTGGAGGAGTGCTGGCACTTTGCGAGGACAAACGTGGTGTTCAACGTGAGATCAAATATCTTACTCCAACCAGGGTAATGATTATTTATGAACTACCATTGAACGAAATCGTGCTTGATTTTTATGATCGTCTGAAGTCGATTACCAAAGGCTATGCATCACTTGATTATGAACACCTGGATTATCGACAAAGCGAGCTTGTACGCATGAACGTCATGATAAACGGCGATATTGTTGATGCACTTTCGCTGATTATACATAAGGAAAAGGCCTATTTCAGGGGGCGTGACCTCGTTTCCAAGATGAAAGAGCTGATTCCGAGACAGATGTTTGAAGTGGCTATCCAGGCAGCAATCGGAAACAAGATTATTGCTCGGGAAACAGTCAAAGCTATGCGTAAGGATGTTCTTGCCAAATGCTACGGCGGTGATATTACCCGTAAGCGTAAACTTCTGGAAAAGCAGAAGGAAGGAAAGAAGCGTATGAAAAATGTGGGTAATGTTGAGTTACCTCAGGAAGCATTCCTGGCCATTCTAAAAGTAGAATAATAAAGGCGGGAACTCGGGACTAGGGACCGGTAACGTCAAAAACATACAAATATTGTTTATTTGAAGGAGTATTTCACTGATGGAGTCTAATCCACCTGTAAATAAAAAAAGTATCTACCGTGAGTATGCGGAATCCATACTGATCGCAATATTGCTGGCGCTTGTTATTCGTACCTATCTTGTTCAGGCATTTAAAATTCCTTCCGGATCCATGGAAGATACTCTGGCTATTGGTGACCACCTGTTGGTTAACAAGTTTATTTATGGGACCAAAATACCTTTTGTTGATAAGTCTGTGATCAAGTTGCGGGATCCTCAACGTGGTGACGTAATAGTTTTTGAATATCCGGAAGACCCGAGCAAGGACTTTATCAAGAGAGTCGTTGGTTTGCCTGGTGATGTGGTGGAAGGACGTGAAAAAAAGGTTTTTGTAAATGGAAAGCCCTATGAAAATGTTCATGAAATCCACAAGGAACTCATGGTAATTCCCAAGGAGATGAACCCGAGAGATACCTTTGGTCCGGTTACAGTACCTGCCAATTCTTATTTTGTAATGGGTGATAATCGCGACCGTTCCTATGACAGTCGCTTCTGGGGTTTTGTCGGACGCGAAAAAATTAAAGGACTGGCTTTCATTAAGTACTGGTCCTGGGATAAAGATAAATTCAAGCCGCGTTTTGGCAGTATCGGCAATTTGATTAAATAACAACTGGACCGGGCGTTGGGGACTGGGGACTGGGGACTGGAAAAGTCTTTACTAGTCCCTGGTCCCAAGTCCCAAGTCCCAGATTTTCGGAGGATTTTCGTGAATACACTTGGTAACTGGAAGCGCTCACACTATTGTGGTGACCTGAGTGCAAAAGAAATAGGCAGTGAAGTTGTTCTTATGGGCTGGGCTTTGCGTCGTCGTGACCATGGCGGCCTGATTTTTATCGATCTGCGTGACCGAGAAGGAATTGCCCAGATTGTTTTTGATCCTGAGGTAAATCCTGAGGCCCATGCCGTTGCTGAAGCAGTTCGCAGCGAGTTTGTATTGGCGGTAAAGGGAAAGGTGATACCGCGGCCGGAAGGAACGGTAAATCCTAATATGAAGACCGGTGAGGTCGAGATACAGGTTCTGGAATGCAAGCTGCTGAATAAATCCAAGCCATTACCGTTCATGTTGGATGAACATAGCGAAGTTAACGAGAATATCCGCCTGAAATACAGGTATTTGGATTTGCGTCGCCCGCAATTGCAGCACAACATGATTCTTCGTTCAAAGGTGGCCCAGTTGACCAGATCCTATCTGGCCGATAACGGTTTCATTGAAATGGAAACCCCGTTTTTGACTAAATCAACACCTGAAGGTGCCCGTGACTTTCTGGTTCCGTCAAGAATAAATCAGGGGTCTTTCTACGCTTTGCCTCAATCACCACAGATATTTAAACAGATTCTGATGGTTTCCGGTTTTGACAGATACTTCCAAATTGTACGCTGCTTTCGTGATGAGGATCTGCGTGCAGATCGCCAGCCCGAATTTACCCAAATTGACTGTGAAATGTCTTTTGTAGATAGTGACGATGTGATTGCAGTGATGGAAGGCATGATTGCCAATATTTTCTCTAAAGCGCAGGACGTTAATGTTCAGTTGCCTGTTGAGCGCATAACCTATGCTGAATCCATCAGGCGATTCGGAGTTGATAATCCTGATCTGCGTTTTGGTATGGAATTGTGTGATCTGACCGATATTGTCAAAAGTTCAGGTTTCAAGGTGTTTGCCGATGTTGCGTCAAAAGGCGGAATTATCAAGGGGCTCAATGCCAAAGTGTGCTCCAGATTTTCCCGGAAGGAAATTGATGATTTAACGGAATTTGTTAAAATTTACGGTGCCAAAGGTCTGGCTTATGTGAAAATTGAGAACGGAGAATGGCATTCTCCAATTGCTAAGTTTTTTACTGCCGAAGAAATTGCTGAATTGAATCGTTCCTTCGGTGCCGAAGAAGGCGATCTGCTGTTCTTTGTGGCTGATAAGCCAAAGGTAGTAAATGATTCTCTTGGCAAACTGCGTAACCACCTTGCCGCTATTCTCAAGTTGACAAACAAGGATGACTACCGTTTTGTCTGGGTTACTGAATTCCCGTTGCTGGAGTGGGACGATGAAGAGAAGCGCTGGTGTGCGGTTCATCATCCTTTCACAGCTCCCATGGATGAGGATTTGCCATTTTTGGAATCTGATCCGGGGCGTTGTC
>JBGSQR010000533.1:0-5751 GCA_041737975.1 Geobacterales bacterium
AGGTCGCGGCGGCAGTCCACACCGTCAATGACGCCGGTGCGAAGCTTGCGCATAAAACGGCAGCCGCCGAAGCAGAGCGGCAGGTAGGCGCAGTCCAGACATTCGTCATTTTTCCACACATCCAGGTTGTGGGATTGACTGTAATCGTTGATACCGTCGGCCAGGGTGCCAACCCTGTACTCTTCATGTCCCATCAATACCGGGCATTTGTATATGCCGCCGTCATACCCGATCACAAGATCATTTTCAAACTCAATCATGCATGCCGCAGACGCCAGCTTGGGTGTCGGAAATCCTCGTCGCAGGGCTTCTCCACGCAGATACAAACCGGCCTCCATCATCCACGGCTCACTGGTAGAAGCGCAGACATGGCTGTGATCGCCCCCCACGCTGCCGTCCGACTTGGGCATGATCGGCGAAAACACCATTGCTTTCAGTTTTTTCGGATCAATTCCTTCGGCAATCAGATAATCAAGTAATTCGGGAAAACGCTGGTAATTTTCCTTTGCGTAATTTGCACCAATATCAACCGGCACGATTTCATAGATATCCCGGACATTGGCCAGAATAGTATCGAAACTTCCTTTGCCGGAGACAAATGGACGCTGCCTGTCGTGGATATCCCGAGGTCCGTCAATCGTCACCCTTACAGCTGCCAGCCCCAACGGCAGCAGTTCCTCAACAACCTGTCGGGTCAAAAGCGTTCCATTGGTGATGATATTAAAATCAAATTTTACGTTGTTTTCTTGGGCAACACCTAACAAACGTGAAGCGATCTTTTTTAGCATCGGCAACGCCATCAACGCCTCACCACCGTAGAAATCCATCAGCACATCACGACCGGCAATCATCTGTTCCGTCACTCGCTGAACCAAAAGTTCGGCAGTATCTTCACTCATGACAAAATGCCCGCGAAACGGGTCTTCAAAACAGTATGGGCATGCCAGGGTACACTCCAGAGTCAAAGTCACAAGTAGTGTGTACGCATTTTTCTTACTGTTCAGGTTTTGGAAAAGAGTCCGCATCTCCTCACGCTCTACCTCATTATCTTCAACCAGAACACCTTTGGACACCAGAACATCCTGCTCCCTTTCCGACAGCTCACCGTTGTTGCGTACCCTGTCCCATAATGCCTCGGACAGTTCCAGAACCGCGCAACGCCTCGTGGCAACAAGTACAAGCCGTCCAGACTTGTTTGGGTGGTTATATACTTTTAAATAGCGTGAAAGTTTCATTAATCTCTCCCATGAAAGATGGGGAGGACTTACTGCTCCCTCCCCACAACAACCTACCTGACTTTTGCAGAAGTACCTGTTGTGCAGCAAGCCTGCACAGCCCCAACATCATGCCCATCTTCCAGCACCATCAAATCCTGTTCTTCACGCATTGACGTCACCTCCTTTTACTGAAATGCACTGCACGAACAAAATCAGGCTAACATAATTTTTTTAATTGCTCATTAAAACAATTGGACATACAAACAAATAGTCTGTTAGAATTCGCGCCACTGGGATAACTCATGACATTATTCATAAAATCACATACTGTCAGAACTATTCTTGCAGCCTTCTGTCTGCTTTTTTCACTGATCCCGTTTACAGCCTGGGGTCAGGAAGAATCTGACGAAGAGACTCTTGACCTGCTCAACGCATGGCAACAGGAGTCTTCGACTGCCTCGCGCACACCAAAACCGCTCTCCCACACCCCTGAAAACATCACCATCATCACTGCAGCAGAAATAGAGGCCATCAACGCCCATTCCCTCGCTGATGTACTTGAAATTATACCTGGATTACAGGTTAAGCAGCTAGGCGGTCCAGGCAGTTCAACGTATACCTACATCCAAAGCGCCGGTTTCAATCACACCCTGATCCAACTGGACGGCGCCCCCCTGAACAAAATCGGCAATTTTTCCGATGTTGGCATGGTACCGGCCCGCATTATTGAACGCGTCGAGATTATCAAGGGATCTGCTTCGGCGGCCTGGGGCCCGGCAATGGGCGGTGTAATAAACGTCATTACAAAATCACCGGACAAACGCACCATCGGCGGCAGTGCCACCGCCTCACTGGGCAGTCACACCACTGCAGACACTAACGCAGAATTGACAGGAACAACAGGCCGCCTCGGCTACTACCTCTCCGCCGGCTACCTGGGTTCTAACGGCTTATTGGAAGGCAAACAGCTCCATTCAAACAACAGTTATGCAAAACTGACCTACGACCTGCCAACAAACGGACAGATTTGGGCCACGGTTAACCATACTCACGTCAACCAGGGTGAAAACTATACTGATATAGTACCTACCTTTGAATTTAAGGAAAAATCGGAACAGCGCTATCTGGACATGACCCTGGGACTGCGCCGCCAGTTAACCGATCGGTTAGGACTGGAGCTGACCAGCTACTACACCCATCGTACCCGCCATGCTTACAGTGACTGGCTGATCCCCCCCGGACCTTGGGACTATAACAAAGTTCGTGAACGCGTCGGCGGCGGTAATGCCAAACTGGTCTGGAAATCGGATCAACATCTGCTTGTGGGAGGCGTCGAATATATTCATGAGGATTGGAATTATACAAACCTTCTTGATCAGACAACGACTAAAAATAACTATAATCGTATCGGCTTTTATGTCAATGACACCGTCAAGCTCTGGCAACTGGCAGTCACCCCAGGAATCAGACTGGACTATGTAAAAGATGAAGAGCAGTTCAGCCCATCTATCGGCGCGACTTGGCAGCTTGATGAAAAGACTCTGCTGCGTGGTTATACTGCCCGCGGTTACGGTTATTCAAACACCGGAATTGGTTCGCCGAACAGCGAAAAAATATGGACCACTCAAATTGGAGCGGAGAGTACTGCTGTTCCTTTTATCTGGCAGAAGCTGACTCTTTACCGCAACCAGATCTGGAACATTCTGGACACGAGAGTCCTGACACCGAACCTTCCTGAAGAGCGCATAGCTCTGGGTGTGGAGTATGAGGCGCGCACCACGCCGGTTTTCAACACCTCTATCGGAGCAGGGTATACCTTCACGGACCTGACCCGTTCCAGCGACGGTTCGCAGGTCAAGGGATCTGTCCGCCATACGGTCAAGATATTAGCGCGCTACGACGACCAAACCTATCGGGCTGTCCTGACCGGTAATCATACTTACTGGAATCATATTAAAGAACCAGTCAACTACAATGGCAGCTACTACGGTGTACTTTGGGACTTGCACCTGGGAGCAAAGGTCTGGAAGAAAGAAAACAACTCACTGGAACTGTTCTTCTCCGGCCGCAACCTGTTCAACGGTAAACAGTATGCCGATGAGCTGCAAAAGAACACCGGTCGCTGGTTCGAAGGCGGAGCGAGGTTTCGCTTTTGAGATACTTTATCCATCTCATAGCCATCCTGGCGCTGTTTCTCCCGACCCTGGCCGAGGCCTACGACGTGCTGATCGTGCAGAGCAGTCGCAGTTCGGCCTACGAAGAGGTGCTGAAAGGCTTCCGCAGTTCGCGACAGAGTTCGGAACGGCTGATCGTGCTGACCGACTATGCCGAGGCTGATATTGTCCGTATCGTGCGTGAAGACCAGCCGCGACTGGTACTGGCCCTGGGCGACCGCGCCCTGAAAGCCACAAAAAATGTGCGCCAGACCCCGATCATCGCCATGATGGCCCTGGGTATTCATGACCTGAGCCGCAACAGACCGAACCTGTACGGAGTGGGCATGTTCATCGCTCCCCGCCCCTATCTGACTCTATTGCAGAACATGAAGGCTAAGCGTGTAGGCATTGTCTATAATTCAGCCAAGAGCGAATGGTATCTGCGACAGGCCAGACAGGAAGCCAGACGGCAGAATATTGTACTGGTGCAGCGCGAAGTGAATTCACCAAAACAGACCATTGCTCAACTGTCAAGTCTGGCCGGAGAGGTGGATGCTATCTGGATGTTGCCTGATTCAGTTGCCGTTACCCGCGAGACCCTGGAAGCCTATATGCGTTTCTCCCAGGAAAAACGTGTACCGCTGGTATCTTTTGCCGATGCCTATCTGGGGCTGGGTGCTGCAGCAGTACTGGAGCTTGACCGCCTGGACCTGGGACGTCAGGCGGGTGAGATGGCCACTGCTCTGCTGAATGGAACATCCGTCTCCAAACTGCCCATGAGTCAGCCACGCCGCGCTATTTACAAGACCAACCGCAATGTCCTTAAGAATCTGGGAGTAGCTCTGGAACAGATCGAAACCGTCAACATTTCTTCGTCGGAATAGCCATGCGGCTTAGTATTCTGAAAGGTTTCCATACCAGCTTCCGCTTCAAACTCTTTGCCATCTTTACCGTCCTAACCCTGCTGATCACCCTGATCTTCTCCGTTGTTTACATCCGTTCCGAAATCGATTCTCAAAAAAAACGTGCTGAACAGCGCGCCAGCCTGCTGGCTACCCATCTGGCCGCAAATATCAGCCTGCCGCTTTTTGCCGAAAACCGTGTCATGATGCAGCAGATCCTGAATGAACAAACCACTCTCTATCCGGATATTTCTGCCCTTACGATCAGAAACAAGGACAACAGAATTCTGGTCGATTTTACGCGAACACCAACGCCGCGCCCGGAAAACGAACTGACAAAAGCCGTGGATGTAGTCAGCAACCCGCTGGGCGTTTCCCCGGAAGATGCCATGACCGGCAACAGCTCTCCCCCCACAGCAACTATCGGCAGTATGCAACTATCACTGGATATAAGCGACATGACCGTCAGAATCAGGGAACTGACCTTCACAGCGCTGGTGATTGCCTTTTTCTTCTGGATTGCGGTTGCCGTACTCAGCTATCTGGTCCTGCAAAAGGTAACCCAGGGTTTTAAAACTTTCCTGGAGGGACTGGATACAATCAAGGCCGGAAACTATTCAATCAGCATACCGGTTGAAAGAGATGATGAGCCGGGACGGGCCGCTGCAGCGGTAAATGAACTGGCTGCTGCTCTGCGCCGCCGCGACAGTGAGAACCAGCGACTGCAGGAGGAGTTGCTAAATGCGCTGAAAATGGAAGTCCAGGAAGAAAAGAAGCAGCTGATGGCCAAGCTGATTCAGACAAACCGCATGACTTTTCTGGGATTGCTGGCGTCAAGTATGGCCCATGAAATCAACAACCCCAACGGTTCGATCCGGTTGGCCGGTCTGTACCTGTCACGGGCCTGGCTGGACGCCCTGCCGCTGCTGAAACGAAACGCCGAGGAAGAGGGGGATTTCAGCCTGGGGGGCATACCGTTCAGCAAGGCCAACAGGGAGATTACAAGCTGCTGTGCCACCATCGAGCGCAACACGGAGTTGATCTCCAAAGTTGTGCACGATCTGCGCTCCTACAGCCTAGGAGAACGCTACGAATTCAATGCCGACGTAAATATCAACCAGGTCATCCACAACGCCATTTCCACTGTCCGGGCCTATGGCCGTCACAGCGACATGCAGGTGGCAGTGGAAACAGATGCGGACCTGCCGCTGATCTACGGCAGCCGCCATCAACTGGAACAGGTAGTTATCAACCTGCTGCTGAACGCACTGCAGGCTCTGCCTGACGGTGTCGGTACCGTTACCATCACCAGCAGCCTGAGACCCGAATCCAATCAGGTGGCCATAACCATCAGTGACCAGGGCAGCGGTATCGCACCAAAAGACCTGGATCAACTTTTCGAACCATTCTATTCAACCCGCCTGGACAAGGGTGGCAGCGGCCTGGGGCTGTTCGTCACCAACTTCCTGGTCATCC
>JBGSQR010000572.1:0-7499 GCA_041737975.1 Geobacterales bacterium
TAACGGTACCGTCACCCAAATGGGCATCTCGCCCGATCCGGGCAGCAGGGTGTATGGCAGATACCAATGAATAGTTGTTGGCCCTTAGCCAGTTTGCAACATTCATACGCGCGTTATTGTTGCCGATGGCAACTATCCCTACCGGAATCCGTTCCACTGCACACAAAAGTTCCTGTTTCCCGCCGATCACACGGTACCCGAAAAAGTCCCTGTTTTTAAAGGCCGGGTCATCATCAACAAGAAAGGCAATCTCATGGATGCCTTCCCGCTCGATAATATCAATTACAACTTTGGCATGGCCGCTGGCGCCAAATACGAAGATCTTCTTACTGAAGCCGGTCATTATTGGTCCTTTCAGACGGCGTACCCGTAAACTTTTTCATTGTTGCCTCTCCTGACTGGCTTATTCCTTCCCTGATGAATACCTTTCTGATTGTCAGCCAGAGAATTTTCAGGTCCAGCCGGAATGAACGGTGATCGACATACCATATATCCAGTTTAAACTTTTCCTCCCAGCTGATGGCATTCCTGCCGTTGACCTGGGCCCAGCCTGTAATGCCCGGCAACACTGAATGACGGCGCGCCTGTTCCGGTGAGTAAAGCGGCAGGTATTCCATCAGCAGAGGCCTTGGGCCGACCAGGCTCATCTCGCCCTTCAGAACATTGATAAGTTCAGGCAACTCATCCAGACTGGTGCTCCTCAAAAACCTTCCAAAGCCGGTCAATCTGGCATTGTCAGGCAGCAAGTTCCCTTCAGAATCACGCTGGTCGGTCATGGTCCTGAACTTGTACATATTGAATGGTTTGCCATGCTTGCCGGGACGAAGCTGCCGGAAAAAAACCGGCGCCCCCAGTTTAAAACGTACAAGAACAGTCAGCACGCCAAGCAACGGGAACAGAATGGACAGCCCTGCGATTGTCACCACATAGTCAAAAACGGATTTGACAAACATCAGCCCACCATTTTCCGGAAGATATGGTCAAAATGATCAACACCGACCTGCATTCGCAGGGCGGACTGGTAATATCTGCTGCCATTCTCTCCCATTGCGCGAAGTTTTTCTGGCGGCATGCTGCAGAGCTGTTCCACTGCATCTGCAATGCTCTCAGGATTTCCGGGCTGGCAGCACAGGCCGGCCTGAGCCATGTTGACCATTTCTGCCGCATCACCCCTTACTGCCATCAAAACAGGCCGCCCTGCAGCCAGATAAGCCTGCGTTTTTGAAGGAAGGGTAATGCTGAATAATGGATCATCACGCAAATGAACCAGCAGGACGTCTGCGACAGACAGTACAGTTCCTATTTCCTGCATGGGCATTCTTGGGAGAAAAAGGACATTATCCAAGTGCATACCTTCAGCCATATTTTTCAAGCGTTCAACATCTATTCCGCCGCCGATAAAAACAAACTGAACAGCCGGTTGTCTGGATTTTATGATTTTTGCCGCCCCCAAAACAGCATCAAGCGCCTGTGCTTTGCCCATTGTCCCCGCAAAAACAACATTAAATCTACCGGACAGGCCGAGTTTTTCTGCACACTGGCTATCTGACGGCAGCTTCTGGATGCTCTGTTCGTCGCACCAGTTATGAATAACCTCGATCTTTTGCGCCGGAACTCCGCGGGATATGAGTGCATCTTTAAAACCGTTCGAAAGTACGACAAGTTTCGACGCCCCGAGGTATATTTCTTTACAGACAGCTCCGACTGTTCTGAGAATAACGCTGTTGTTAACCATGCCGGTTGCCGCTAATGTGTCAGGCCACAGGTCCTGGATGTCATAAACATACGGGATGCCCCTGAACATGCTGATAACCAGAGCGGCAAAACCGACAGTAGCCGGTGGGTGATATACATACATTATGTCGGCCGGTTTTGCCAGCAGGGTGCCTAAAAGAGCCGCAGATACGGCAAAGCTGGCGTAGTTGAAAATTCTTTTTATTGCCGAACAGTCATGGCTTGGATACAGCGGAACGCGTATCACAGATACGCCATCCATGTTTTCCCGCTGGAACAGGCGGACTCGGTATCCCGGGTACAGTTTTCCGCCGGGATAGTTGGGGAAACCCGTAACCACCTCCACCTCGTGCCCCCGACTGACCAGCTCCCTGGCAAAGGCAAGTCCTTTGAATGTAGGTTCAGGGTCAAACCATTGAGTCAGCATCAGAATTCGCATTTAGAATTTCTTCCAGACAACCCGGTTCACATAATCGGTATAACTGAGAATAATTCTGACAACCTTTTCTGAAACATTCGGCATGGAATAATCAGCCACTATTCTCAGCGTCCGCTCTTCACCGCGTCTCTGCTCAACCAGAATCGCCAGACCCTGCAGTACCCGATCAAGTTCCAGGCCTGTCATCATTACACTGGCCTCTTCCATGCCTTCCGGCCGCTCGTGCGCTTCGCGAAGGTTAAGGGCCGGAAAATTGAGGATGGATGATTCTTCGTTGATGGTCCCGCTGTCGGAAAGCACGGCGCTGGCATGCATCTGGAGATGTACGTAATCGGTTAATCCCAGGGGTTTGAGCAGTTCGATCTTATCGTGAAACTGCACCCCCAGACTGTCGACGCGCTTGCGTGTTCTGGGATGGGTAGATACGATCACACGCTTGCCGTAGGTCTCGGCCAAATTGTTGAGAATGTTTACCAGCTTGCGGAAATTGACATCAGAATCGACATTTTCCTCGCGATGGGCGCTGACCACGAAGTAATCCTGCGCCGCAAGACCAAGCGTTGCAAGAATGGTTGAACCCTCGATCCTGGGCAGATAATGGTTCAGCACCTCGAACATGGGTGAACCGGTCTTGATGACCCTGTCGGGCGGCAGCCCTTCGCGCAGCAGATACTCCCTGGCAATGTCGCTGTAGGTGAGATTGATGTCGCTGGTGTGATCGACAATTTTTCTGTTTGTTTCTTCCGGCACGCGCTGGTCGAAACAGCGGTTACCGGCTTCCATGTGAAAGATCGGTATTTTGCGACGCTTAGCCGGGATGGCCGCCAGACAGCTGTTGGTATCGCCCAGGACCAGCAGGGCGTCCGGTTGAAGCTGTTCCAGCAATGGGTCGATCTTGATTATCAGCTGACCGATGGTCTCGGCGGCAGTGGCTCCGGCAGCCTCCAGAAAATAATCCGGCTTGCGGATATCCAGATCGTTGAAGAAAATCTCATTCAGCTCATAATCGTAATTCTGGCCGGTATGAACAAGGATATGATCCATGTGCTGATCCAGTTTGGCAAGCACGCGCGAGAGACGGATGATTTCAGGCCTGGTTCCTACGACGGTCACTACTTTCAACTTTTTCATACGTACTCCAAACACGATTTTAATTGTTACTCACACGGAGACACAAAGCCACAGAGGGAATAGAGATCAAAAGCTTGAAGCTTTTGGAGTTAAGCCAAAGATATTATATTTTGTCTTTAACCGTGTCTCTGTGCCCCAGTGTGATAACTGTTTAAATTTTATATCTATTCAATATATCCGTTCAGCACGCGGGATATTCCATGCTTCATCATATCATCTCCAAAATTCAGCAGGTAACCCAATTTGCATCCCGTCAATTTAAGGTAAGTTAATACCTGTTTTTTGTGTGCTTTACTGATAATTTCAACTGATTTAAGTTCAAGGAGTACTTTGCCTTCTACAATAATATCAGCACGAAACCCCTCATCAAAACGTATACCATGAAACTCTATTGGAATTGAAACCTGACGTTCAACCTTGAGACCAGCCTCACAAAGCAAGTGAGCCAATAGGACCTCATATACTGACTCAAGCAAACCGGGGCCAAGCTCTTTATGGAGTCTGACGGCACAATCAACAACGATTGTTCCGATTTCATTTTCAGTCATTTCTTTCCTTAAAAGTCATTATTTTCGAAAGTCATGCTCACACAGAGCCACTAAGAAAACCAGGATTTAAAGCCGGAAGTCTTTGAGTTAATACAAAAAGACTTCTTGATTTGCCGTTCTTCGTGCCTTTGTGTCTCCGTGTGAGTATCAATCTCTGGATCAAATATCTCACACAAAGTCACAGAGCCACTAAGAAAACCAGTATTAAAAGCCTGAAGCCTTTGAGTTAATCCAAAAAGACATCTTATTTTGTCGTTCTTCGTACCTTTGTGGCTCCGTGTGAGTATCAATGCTGTTGGTCCACCCGGTCGAAAAACGTATCTGGATTTTCCGGATCAAACATCTCATTGCACCACATGACCGTGACCATATCTGTCTGGCTCGTATTGCTGATGTTGTGCGTATAGCCTACCGGTATGTCGACCACTTCCAGCTTATTGCCGGAGACGTGATATTCAATGATCTCTTCGTTGTCGATCCGCCTGAAACGGATGACCCCTTCACCGCTGACGACCAGGAATTTTTCGTTCTTGGTATGGTGCCAGTGTTCTCCCTTGGTGATGCCCGGTCTGGAAATGTTTATTGAAACCTGACCTCTGTCCGGGGTCTTGATGAATTCGGTGAAAGAACCGCGGTCATCCACATTCATTTTCAACGGATAGCTGAACTGATCAGTCGGCAGATAACTCAGGTAGGTGCTGTAGAGCTTCTTTACAAAAGCGTCGGACATATCGGGGATGCCCATGGTGGAGCGGCTCTCCCTGAATGAACGGACCAGTCCGGCGATATCACCCAATTTTACGGTATGCACCGGACTTACGCTGCAGAAAGGACCGTCCTCCATATCAGCAGGGCCATCCAGCAGTGCGCTGAAAGCTTTGATCACATCGTCGATGTAGACCAGATTCATTACCACTGTCGGGTCGTTAACCTGAATCGGCAGGTCGTTGGCGATGTTGTGGCAAAAGGTGGCTACTGCACTGTTGTAATTTGGACGGCACCATTTCCCGAAGACGTTCGGCAGGCGGAATACGTAGACAGGCGCCCCGCTGCTGCGGCCATAGAAAAATACCGCTTCCTCCGCCTCAAACTTGCTTTTACCGTAGGGGTTATCCTGGGCGGCCTGGATGGAAGAGGTGATCAGTAATGGTGTTGTCCTGCCGTGATCCTGCAGAACTGAAATGACCTGCTGGGTCAGCCCGGCATTGCCGGTGGCAAATTCCTCGATATTTACGGGCCGGTTGACTCCGGCCAGGTGATAGATGAAATTCGCCTTCAGAATCAGGTCCGGCAGCGTAGACGGGTCGTTGTCCGTGTCGAAACAGGTCAAACTGATGTCTTTGCGTTGTCCCAGCGTCGCGACCAGATTTCTGCCGACAAAACCTCCGGCGCCGGTTATCAGGATGTTTTTCATAAAACCTCACGTTTTTTTAGCCACGAATGAAATCTTTAAATGATGATGTTCAAGTTTTATTCTGTCTACCCTCAAAAGATTTGTTTTAGCCACTATTTGTGCCTATTCGTGTCATTCGTGGCAAAGTCCCAGTTCCTGCTTTATGTACTCAAGTTTCAATAACTTTTCTTTGATTTCGGCCACTGTCAGCCGCTGCGTGTTGTGAGAGTTGTAATCCTCCAGATGTGAAATCTGCTCTTCGCCCTCGGTGAAGTATTTCCCGTAGTTCAGATCCCGGTCGTCGGGCACGATGCGGTAATACCCTTCCATATCCTTGGCCTTGGCCAACTCTTCGCGGGTCAGCAGTGTCTCGTACAGCTTTTCACCATGGCGGGTGCCGATGATTTTTATCTCGTTTTCGGCGTTGAAGAGTTCCTTGACGGCAATAGCCAGATCCAGAATGGTTGAGGCGGGTGCCTTCTGAACGAAAATATCCCCCTGGCGGGCATTGCTGAAAGCGTATATCACCAGGTCCACGGCATCATCCAGCGACATCAGGAAGCGCGTCATGTTCGGGTCGGTTATGGTAAGCGGTTTCCCCTCACGGATCTGTTTTATGAACAGTGGAATGACCGAGCCCCTGGATGCCATGACATTGCCGTAGCGGGTTCCGGAAAAAACAGTCTTTTCCTCGTTGGTCATGCGGGCCTTGGCAACCATCAGTTTTTCCATCATGGCTTTGGAGATGCCCATGGCGTTGATCGGATAAACGGCCTTGTCGGTGCTGAGGGTGATGACCTTCTTCACGCCGTTGGCCAGAGCGGCATTCAGCACGTTTTCGGTTCCGAGGACATTTGTGCGGACAGCCTCCATGGGGTAGAACTCGCATGATGGGACCTGCTTGAGCGCAGCGGCATGGAAAACAAAATCGACGCCGTCCAGAGCGGCATGAATGCTGTCATAGGTGCGCACGTCCCCGATGTAGAACTTCAGCTTGGAGTTGTTCAGGTCGATCCGCATATCTTCCTGCTTCTTCTCGTCGCGGGAAAACACCCGGATCTGTCTGATATCGGTGTTGAGAAAGCGCCGCAGGACGGCATTGCCGAAAGAACCGGTACCTCCGGTAATCAAAAGTGTTTTGTTGGCAAACATAGTTCCTCCATTGAAAAATTTAATACCAGGTCCAGTGTACCGTCATCTGGACAATGTTTCCAGCATCTGCCGCCGGACCGCATCGGCACGGGTCGTGTCATCCTGTTTTTCGAGTACGTGCCGGGCCAGTCCTCTGGCAGCCGCATCCCCCATTTTGCGGGCATACATCGTCAAAAGCTCGTAATCTTCCAGGCCCATGCGCCAGGCTTCCCATCTACGGCTGCTGATGATCCTGTTGTCGTCGCCTCTGTAAATCACGGCGTAATCCGGATACTTGCCGTCGAAATCGTCCCATGGGTTTGCCCGGCTTTTATCAAAACCGGAATCGGCATAGGCCCAGAAACCGATACCTCTGTAACCCATCAAATAGGCCCGCCATGCTTTCAGCCGATAGTATGAATACGGTGAAAGGGTCTTGGAAGGGACCGTATAGATGGAGTCGTAGATCCATATTTCCGATTTTGACGATGGCAACGCTGCAAGCAGCTTCGGACAGTCGCACAGCTGGGCAATATCAAGGTGTTCAATGGTCTTGAGCGCCTCGGCATTGTTGATTGTAGCGTAAAGCCTGATGCCTGGAATCTCTTTTCTGACCCACGTGGCCAGGCTGATGAAGTTTCTAACCTTGTCACCATTCATCTCGTCGAAAGGGTAAAGATAAATCTGCTCTTTTGAAAAGCCGGCAGTTGCCGCCGATTTAAGAACGTCATAATACCATTTTTTGAAGTTGTTTTGCCACGAAACAGTCATGAAACGGTCGCTGCCGGAAGAGGAACCGACACTGTTTGTGTTGAAATTAGTAAAAAGCAGAATTTTATCGGCACCCCTGTGGGAGGCAAGGTATTTTTCCAGCTTGATAAACTCGTCAGGCTTTGGCGAAGGCAAAGCGGGGATATGTGCCGGCGGCACGACAATAACATTGGTGCGGTGCCGGAACAGGTCGCTGACCGCCTCTGTCTGCAGGTCACGGATCAGGGGAAAGTCCAGATAACTCCAGTTGACGGAGTTAAGCGATGATTTTACCGGCAGTGTAACGTTGACTACATTGGTTTTTATCCGGACTGTTCTCGTACCGGTCTCGTCTTTTATGTTCAGGGCTGCA
>JBGSQR010000613.1:0-5176 GCA_041737975.1 Geobacterales bacterium
TTTGTTTGTATCGGATTCAATTCTAGTTTCAATCTGTTTTCTTAGTTTGATCCAGGCAATCAGCAGAATTATCAGTGTGAGTAATACGGCCAGCCAGGCTGGTTTGTCACCAATTTTCAGGTAGATTGAATCTCCAGTGCCGGGTCTTACTTCACCAGTGCGGAAGTCTTCTTTGAACAATTCAGTCATGTTTCTGATATGCCCATTGTGATCAATGATTGTAGTAATTCCGGTATTCGCAGCCCTTAACATTGGTGTTCTGGTTTCCACAGAGCGGAAGGCTGCAATCGAAAGATGTTGATAAGGGGCTGAAGAATTGCCAAACCAGGCGTCATTGGTAATGTTGACTAAAATACGCGCGCCATTGTTGACATACTCACGGGCCACCTCCGGAAAAATTGCCTCGAAACATATCAAAGTACCGATCATGGCTTTATCGGTATTAATGGGAGTTGCATGCTCTCCCGGGGCAAAATCACCAATACCGACAACGATCTTGTTTATAAAAGGAAAAAAACGACCAAGAGGCACGTACTCACCAAAAGGAACAAGATGTATTTTGTCGCTCCTGCCGATAGTTTCGCCATTTTTAGAAATGGCAAAGGCACTGTTCAGGAATGTGCGTCTGCCATTTCGGATTTCATGGGCGGGGCTACCGGTCAGCAAGGTAGCAGAGAGGTCTTTGGTAAGTTTTTTCAGGCGTTCTGCATATATTTCTTCATCCTGAAAGAAAAAAGGTATTGCACTTTCTGGCCATACGATCAGGTCAACACCTTTAACAGCGGCTTCACGGGAAAGTCGTTCGTAAATACTGACTGTTTTTTCCTGAAAAGTTGGACTCCACTTAACATCCTGATCAATATTACCCTGAATCAAAGCAACTTTAAGGGGCTGGTTGTTGCTCGCATCGCGTGAGTTCAATCTGTTGAAGCCATATATAAGTGTAGCAAGCAGCAATACTAAAATTACAAGTGCACTTTTTACCGGATAGCAGATTTTAGCGCCGGTGATTGCTCGTGCAATACGGTAAAGTACAACATTGGCCAGCACAATCAACAGAGTTATACCGTAAACTCCTGCTATGTCGGCAATCTGGATCAGAGGCAAAGTACGGTACTGGGAGTGTCCTAACATGGCCCATGGAAATCCGGTCAGCAGAAATGACCTGATGAAGTCAAAAGCAACCCAGGCAATAGGCATGCTAACGGCAGATTTGATTCCAACAGATTCACCCAGGCGCGACACCAACACCGCAAAGCCATAAAACAGAGCCAGCCATAGTACCAGCATCAGATAGATTGGAATGCTGACCGCCCATGGTAAATGACCATACTGGGTAACAACAATATTGATCCAGTATAGCAATAGCGCATAGGCCGTTACACCGCAGGTAATTCCGACCCGGAATGCTGTACGCAGTGTAGTGCCCTCAAGTGCCATTAGCAGTGGAATCAGCGAGATCCACACAAGAAAGGACAAACCTGCATTTGGAAAGGAGAGGGCGATCAGAATACCGGAAGCGATTGCAAGACAACCGGAGCGATCAAAAAGAGATATTAGGCGATTACCCATGAGGCGAATGGTCACGGGATTTCCTGTTGATTGTCAATTGTTAATCTGGTGATACGGACTTTGATTATTCTGCGTTTGTCTGCATCCAGAATAGTAAAATGCAGGTCTTCATTGACTATGATATCGCCGATTGCTGGTATTTTACCTGTCAGATGGAAAATCAGACCACCAATAGTATCAAACTTATCTCGTTCAATTGTAACATTGAAAATCTCTTCCAGGTCTTCGACCGGCATCCTGGCATCTGCAGTAATTGATCCATCCGCATTTTGAACGTACTGTTCTTCCTCGCGGTCGTACTCGTCCTGAATGTCTCCCACAATCTGTTCCAGCAGGTCTTCGATTGTTATCAGTCCGGAAGTACCTCCGTACTCATCAATTACAATTGCCAGATGTACATGCTTGAGTTTGAATTCCTGAAGGAGTTGCTCCAGATTCTTGGTTTCAGGAATAAAGTAGGGGGGGCGCAGCAGAGAACGTACCTGTACAAGTTCGTCCTTGATACCCCAGCATTTGAGAAGATCCTTGGCGTAGAGCAGACCGATGATGTTGTCAATATGGTTTTCATATACTGGAATACGTGAATGGCCACAGGAAATGATGGTTTTTAGAATCTCCGGAATGGTCGCCTCAACTGCAATGCAGGCCATATCAGTTCGTGGAACCATGATTTCTCGTACTACAGTTGAGCGTAAAGAAAAAATGGAGCGGATCATTTCGCTCTCTTCTTCGTTAACAAGCCCTTCACTCTCACTGACTTTAATCAAATCATGTATTTCGTCGGCGGTTATTTTTTTTCTTCCGTTTACAAAACGGTAGATCAATTCTCTGATTAGGTTTTTCTTACTACTGCCATCTTCCAACTTTTAGGTCCTCCTTTTTATGTATCTAATATTCGTTGCTGAGATCAGAAATAATTAAATGAGAGCAAAACTATAACCGTTATAACAGACCCGGTAATACCACCAAGAATAACTTCTTTTATTGTATGAATACGCATCAGCAAACGAGAATGGCTAACCATTACAGCCATTGACAGACAAAGTAAAGAAATGAGGGGGTCTTTAGTGTTCAGTGAAACAGAGGTTGCAATTGAGAATGCAATTGCAGCGTGACCACTTGGAGTTCCGCCCTGTAGTGGAGTTCCTTTCCTGAATATACTTTTCAGGATAATTACCACGATTATTACTATCAGAACAGATACAACTGTTCCAATGTCTGAAGTTGATCCAAACATGTTAAGCACCTTTGCATACTGAGGCAATACATACTTGGCAAGAATCAAATAGCCTATGATGGCCGAACCGATTGCAGCCATCATTACTGCACCTGCTGCGGTATCTTTGGCAACTTTTGCCAGTGGGTGATAATCGGGTGATATCAGATCTACAGTCGCTTCAATTGCAGTGTTCACCAATTCGGCAAAAAGAACGAAGAGGATGGAAAGTGACAATAATGCAAATTCCAGCGGTGAAATGCGCAGAAACAGAGAAAACAGCAGAATCACAATTGCACAAATAAAGTGGTTGCGCATATGTTTTTCTGTTTGTGCTGCGTGAATAACACCGTTAATGGCGCAGTTGACAGAGTCTATAAAACGGTCGGGCTTAACAACCCTTCTTTCTTCAAAATTCGGAATAATTCCTTCTCCTTCTTTTCCATTTTTATTGCTTCGTCTTCACCGCTACGTTCATGATCGTAACCGCAGAGATGTAATATTCCATGCATCAGCAGAAAACTAAGCCGTTCAAAATGATCCATGTCCGCATTGATTGCTTCACTGAGGGCCGTATCTGCCGAGATAATTACGTCTCCAAGGGCTTGAGGGTTTATACCGGCATAGTCACCTTCCTGTAAGGAGAAAGAGATTACATTCGTTGGCCGGTCTTTTGAAAGATAATCACGGTTAATACGGCGAATTGCCATGTCACTGACTATTGAAATTGAAAGTTCTGTATCTTCATGACATGCCAAGTCTTTTAAGATCTTCGCTGCCACTGCTTTTAGCCGGCTGGAACTGATTTTGTGTCGTTTTTGGCGGTTGTTCAGCAATATCTTCACTATCATTATCTCCGTTAGGGGGTTTGACTTTCTGGTGGTCTGATTTTTTATTTCTAATCTGATTTTTAGAACTGTTTTTTCCTTTATAGACCGGTTCCGGATAATCGATTCTATGATGGAAAATTGCATTCAGGGTAATGTTGAAGCTTTTGGCAATTTCGTGAAGATTTTTGAGAGTCAATTCGCATTCATCAAGTTGACCGTCTATGAAAATATTGTTGATGATTTTTTGTACCATTCCCTGAATACGATCAGGAGTCGGGTTTGTAAGAGTACGCGAGGCCGCTTCAACACAGTCTGCCAGCATGACAATTCCAGCCTCTCTGGTCTGAGGCTTGGGGCCCGGATATCTGAAATTCTTTTCTTCGACAGTCTGGCCATTAGCCTCGGCCTGATTTTTAGCTCGATTGTAAAAAAACTTGATCAGTGCCGTACCATGATGCTGGCGGATAATGTCTATTATAGGTTGGCCGAGATGTTTTTCCCGGGCCATTTCAGCGCCGTCCTTGATGTGCGATATTAAAATCAAGGCACTCATGCTGGGAGTCAGCTTGTCGTGTCGGTTGTCGTCGTGGGCCTGGTTTTCAATGAAATAGAGTGCTTTAGAGGTTTTACCGATGTCATGATAATAGGCTGCTACACGAGCCAGTAAAGGATTGGCATTGACCGCCTCAGCAGCACCCTCAACAAGGTTTCCTACCATTACACTATGATGGTAGGTACCTGGTGCTCTCAACATAAGGTCTTTCAACAGAGGCGAGTTCAGATTGGCCAATTCCAGAAGCTTTATGTCAGTTGTGTAATGGAACAACATTTCTATGACAGGAATAAAACCGGAAGCCAAAATGGCACTGAGCAATCCCGATAGCATGGCAAAAAAGATGATAAACAAAGTCTGAGTACTTATAAGAGAATTGCTGAATGTTTGAAAAGAAAGAGCCAGCGCTATATTAACCACAGCCACTTTCATGCCGGCTGTATAGATTGTACCCCTGTCTGTGCACTGGCGAATGCCGTGAGCTCCCACAATTCCACCCAGAAGTGCATAAATGACAACAAACATGTTGTTTTCAAACAAAATACCGAATAAGGGTGCCAAAATAGCGCAATACACCAGGGCAACTTCTGAGTTGATGAATACCCTTAAGATCATTGCGCCTGCGGCAAAGGGTAGCAAATAGTAATAGTGGTCCGGATCAATATGTGGAAAAACGGAACCGATATTTTGTGAGATTAGCAAAGCTGTTTTTGATACGAACAAGCTGCTGGTTATCAGCATGAAGATTATTAGGATATCTTTGTTGGATGGGTTGAATTTTCGTATATTCTTTATGGCAAAACGATATGGTAAGTAAAACAGAACTAAAATCATTGTGAAAATACCTAAAGCTGTAAATAAAATATTACTGTTCTCTTTCTCCTGAAAAATTGCAGCAAGCTTTTGTGCCTGCTCCGGAGAAATGCGTTCTCCTATTCGGACAACCATCTCTCCTTTTTGTACTTTGAACAAAACAGGTCTTACCGTTTCCATGGCGGCTTTGCT
>JBGSQR010000009.1:0-3694 GCA_041737975.1 Geobacterales bacterium
ATCGGCTCTTTTTTCCTGTGCCGGTATCATCAGTGGCACAGTAATGGATAAACCGGAAACCATCGGCAAGGTCGAGGCGGTTCTGGTAATGCCTTTGATCTTCATGTCAGGCCTGTTCTTTCCACTTTCATCCTATCCGGAGAAGCTGTTGCCCTGGGTACAGGCCCTGCCAACTACGGCGTTATTCGAGGGGGCTCGCCAGGCGCTGGTCAACGGCAGCTTTCCGATGGCTTATGCGTTACAGGTGTCAGCTATGGCACTGGTCTGTTTTGTGGCTGCAGTCTGGATTTTCAGGTGGAAGATGTCGGAGTAGCTATTTGGGGCTTCTTAAAAGTTCTATCCTTTTCTGCAAAATAAAATCTTTACGTTTAGACTCTTTTATTTCGGCCAGTTGTTCCACACCTATTCCAATCTCATAAGTTGTCATCGCAGCTATGCGCAGGGCATTATTCCATTCTTCCAGCTTGAAACCTCCAGCCTTGTCGGCATTTGATACAATTGGTAAAGTAGCCGAAATTCCTGCTTTTAGCGCCTGTTCGGCAAGCCGAAGTTTTGTGGAATCACGCAATTGGTCCCACAGGTTGATTGTGGTATGCAGGCGGCTGACCCAAGCCAGTGCCGCTCTATAAGATGCGGGTAACTTTAATCGATCACAGAAAGAGATAGCCAGTTTGTAACCGGACTGGTCATGGCCGTGGTGCCTGGGGTAGAGGGAGGGGGGAGTTTCTAGTTTGCCGATATCATGAAAAAATGCGCAAAAGCGGGCTAGTGGGTCATCTGTTTGTGAGGCAGCTCTTTGCAGTACCTCCACAGAGTGTGTCAACAGGTCACCTTCCGGATGATACTGCAGTGGTCCGGCCGGTATATTTGACATCAAAAACAGCTCCGGTAAAAACTCTTTTCCTGTTTCAAAATCCAGCATGAGTTGGAAAAAACGCTCCGGAATTCTGCAGGAAAGTGCTTTGACCATCTCCCGGCTGAAACGCTCCACAGGAATGTTTCTTAACTGTAGGTGCCAATCAGTATCTCGAATTAATGCTTCAGTTTCTGCTGACATTTTCCAGCCATCTGCTGCAAAACGAAATGCCCGGAAGATACGCAAAGAATCGTCGCTGAAGGAATTTACATGGCATGCATTCAATGTATTGTTAGCAAGATCAGTTTTGCCGTTCAGGGGGTCAAACAATTGCCCGGAAAGGGATATTGCCATGGCATTGATGGTAAAATCACGGCGTAGCAGGTCATTATTCAGGGCGGCTGAGTTTTTAAGCTGAATCACCTCGATAGTTCCGGCAACCAGTTCATGTCTGAACCAGATCGGTACTGTACTTTTAGCGGAGATCTTTACAAAACTTGAATGCGATAACTCCTCATCGGATAATGCGGCGGCCAGATCAATGTCATTAGCTTGCTTGCCCAATAGGTGATCACGGACAGAACCGCCAACCAGGAAAATGCGTTCATGGAACTGTTTCGGAAAAAGTTGTTTTAGTTGAGCTGTAACTTTTAGCATAACTTTTTTATACCACATATAAACGAGCTATCATCCTTGATTTTTTGGCTGTTCTTGGCTACTATGCCTGACTATGAAAAAGCTAACCAGACAGATAAAAATAGGCTCTGTATTGATCGGTGGCGGTGCCCCATGTTCGGTACAATCGATGTGTTCCACGGATACACGCAACGTGTCCGCAACCCTGGCGCAAATTTCAACACTTGCAGATGCCGGTTGCGAGCTCGTCCGTTGCGCAGTTCCTGATATGGCTGCAGCTGTGGCTCTGGGACAGATCAAGGCACAAAGTCCGATTCCGGTAATCGCCGATATTCACTTTGACTATAAGCTGGCGTTGCAGGTTCTGGAGGGAGGCATCGATGGACTGCGCCTCAATCCCGGAAATATCGGTGATAAATGGAAAGTGGCAGAAGTGGTCAAATCAGCCGCCGAAAGGCATGTGCCGATTCGTATTGGAGTCAACGCCGGCTCTCTTGAAAAAGAACTTCTGGAGCGTTATGGGCATCCGACCGCTGAGGCAATGGTTGAGTCTGCCCTGGGGCATGTGCGTATACTGGAAGATCTGGGTTATCAGGAAATCAAAATCTCCATCAAGGCTTCGGATGTAATGAAGACCGTGGAAGCCTATCGTCTGCTCTCCGCAAAGGTCGATTATCCTCTGCATATCGGTATTACCGAGGCTGGAACAACCTTTTCCGGCACGATCAAGTCCTCAGTAGGCCTGGGCATACTGCTGGCTGATGGTATCGGCGACACCATGCGTGTGTCATTGACCGGTGATGTGCAGGATGAGGTACGTGTAGGTTATGAAATTCTCAAAAGCCTTGGGCTGCGTCAGCGCGGGGTTAATTTTGTCTCCTGCCCGACCTGTGGCAGATGCCAGATTAATCTGATCAAGGTTGCTGAAGAAGTGGAAAGAAGGTTGATTGGAGTGGACAAGCGCATAACCGTTGCCGTTATGGGTTGTGTCGTCAATGGTCCCGGAGAGGCCCGTGAGGCTGATGTGGGTATTGCCGGTGGAAAAGGGGAGGGGCTGCTCTTCCGCCATGGTGAAGTTATCCGTAAAGTGCCGGAAGATCAGCTTGCTGATGCCTTAATAGAAGAAATATCCAAACTATAGTTATACAAATACTTTTCTGAGGTCATGAATGTTCTATTCCCGTTATTTTATCCCTACCGTCAAGGAAACTCCCTCTGACGCCGAAGTAATTTCACATCAACTGATGCTGCGTGCCGGTATGATTCGCAAGCTTGGAGCCGGTATTTATAACTATCTGCCGCTCGGTTTGCGTTCTATTCGTAAATTTGAAAGTATTGTTCGTGAAGAGATGAACAGGGCAGGGGCCATCGAAATGCTGATGCCTTCAGTGCAGCCGGCAGAGCTTTGGCAAGAATCTGGTCGCTGGGCATTTTATGGAAAAGAGCTGTTACGTTTCAAGGATCGCAAGGATAATGATTTCTGCATGGGACCGACCCATGAAGAGGTTATCACAGATATGGTCAGGCGTGAAATCAAGAGTTATCGTCAGATGCCGATCAACTTCTACCAGATTCAGACCAAGTTCCGCGATGAGATTCGTCCGCGCTTCGGCTTGATGAGGGGGCGTGAATTCATTATGAAGGATGCCTACTCTTTCGATGTGGACAGCTCGGCTGCTGACAAGTCGTACGACCTGATGTATCAGGCTTACCTACGGATTTTTGAACGCTGTGGACTGAATTTCCGTGCCGTAGAAGCTGATACCGGCAGTATTGGCGGCTCATCATCACACGAATTTATGGTGCTGGCCGACTCAGGTGAAGATGCCATTGTTTCCTGCAACGAATGTCGTTACGCAGCCAATGTGGAAAAAGCAGAATCAAGGGCAGCTGAGGTTGTAGAGGCTAACGAAACGCTTCAACCATTGCAGCTGAAGGAAACCCCGGAAATGAAGACTATTGTTGATGTTGCGGCATTTCTTGGTTTGCCGGTGGACAATACAATTAAAACATTGGTCTACACTTCTGATACTGGTGAGCATGTCATGGCCATCCTGCGTGGTGACCATGAACTCAACGAAATCAAGCTCAAAAACAGCATGGGCTGGGCTGAAATTCAGATGGCGACCGAAGAGGATATACGCAATATCACCGGTTCACCGGTTGGATTCCTGGGGCCGCGCGATTTAAAAATCAAAGTGC
>JBGSQR010000023.1:0-5231 GCA_041737975.1 Geobacterales bacterium
TCAATATTATGTGACAGTTCGCAGATATTATTAAATCCGAACATTCCTGACAACCCTTTTAAGGAATGGGCTGCCCTGAATATTGAATTAACCAGATCCGGATCAACATCATTTCTCTCAGAACAGTCGGCCAACTCACCAAGCTCGGAAACAAGCTGATCTACAATTTCCTCTGCCTCAGCAAGAAAATCCGATAAATCCTTATCTGCAGATGTTTTTAGATCAGTCATGTTAAAGCCGGCTTAAATTGCATCCAGGAGTAGACTCAGTAAAGATGGATTTGAAATAGTTAGACATGAACTTTAAAGCTTAGCGGGGATTCTCCATATAAAATCTAACAAGCTCCTGTAGCCTGGATAAATTGAATGGTTTAACTAAATACTCATCAGCACCCAACATTTTACCCCTATCAATATCTTTCTGGCTGCCCTCTGTAGAAATAATAATAATAGGAGTAGATTTATAATTTGGATTATTTCTCAGATAACTGATCAACTCAAGACCATTAATATCAGGCATGTTAATATCTGTGAGGATCAAATCCACTTTCTCGTGGGGAAGAATGCGTAACGCTTCAAAACCGCTGCAAGCTTCAACAATACGATAATCGTCAAGCAACTCTATAGTAGATACAAGCATTCTACGCATGGCCGCTGAATCATCTGCTATCAGAATGGTTTTAATGCTCATTTAGGGCTGTTCTCGCTTAGCAGGCGTTCCAACAGATTCTTCTCCATTGTCATACCGACATGAGACAAAAATGTGTCAAGTATTTCAATTCCACCAATTGGCTTTTTATCCGGCAGATTGTCACCATACAGAAATCCGATCACACGAGATTTACTGACGATCGGACCAATAAAAACTTCATCTGGTATCCCGCCACCGATTTGCTCGAAAAATTGCCTGTCTGTAACTGACGGATCAAGACTGACAATGGATGAACGTCCACTTTTACAAGGGCCAAGGAACATGGAGGCTGATTCCAGCGGTATTCTGAGAGATCGTACTATTTCATCGCCTCTGTATTTTCCACCGGATATTCCAAACTGACCAACACCTGAAATTACATTATTATGTACCATGAAAACAATTGATCGGGTCAAAAATTCCGTTGCAAAACGTAGAGCTAAAAGCAGTATGCCGCCTTGCGGATCGGATTTATAAAAATCATCCAGCATTTCATTAATACGTGACAAATCCTGCTCTGTATCTGGCTCTGGCTCTGAAAACGTGCTGTTTTCAGACATATTTTCCAAGAGACGGAATTCATCTTCTGAATTTAGTTCATCTACTGATTTGGACTCTAACGACAAATCAGAAATAGATGAAAATGGAACAAATCGCTCAATCTCCGTAACAAGCTGAGTCATAAAAAGCTGGACCTTCGCTGTATCATTTATTTCAACTCTGCGCGGCTTGGATACAAACTGATACCCGAAGTCCAAAACCTGTTTTTCAGCATCCTCAAAATGATAATCAGTCATAACGATAATAGGAAGGTTTTTAAAATTGTTATGAAGCAATTCAATCAGCTCTACTCCACCCAGAACACCTGAACCATCCATTTTAGGCATGATCAGATCAACCAGCAAAAATGGGAATTTCCCGGCACGAACAAGACTATCAATAATTACAATAGCCTCCTCACTGCGAGTCGTGGCATGAACCTTACAACCCATTTCCTGCAGTCTATCAGAAACGACCTTAAGTGTTGGGCCGTCATCATCAACAACTACAATGACATGTTCAACAGTTGTTTTAGGGGCTGGAGTTGTACGTGAGTGAATTTGGGGGGCGTCATCTGGTAAAACAGGGTCAGGCTCAGCAGCTGAAACTGAGGCTCTATCTTCAACATTTTTCTCATCAAGTATTCGACTGCCCTCTAATGCCAGAAATTGAGGATTAAGACCTTGATCCAACATGAACTGCAGCGGATCCATTCTGATGCCATCAAGAGTTTCAACATAATCAAGCACAACAAAATCAAAAGTGCCGTGATTCCATTCAAACATGGAAAAGACGATATTCTCGATTTGTTCGCAAACAACTTCTTCAACTGTCGATTTGGAAATTTCAAACCTGTTTATAAGAATGGCGCCCAGTCGTTCACTAAAACCATCTTCCTGCTGAATGGCAAGGGCCTTATCGAGTGTGTCCGAAGCAACTAGTGCCTTTTGAAGCAGAATGGTACCCAGATTCAGCTTATAGTTACTGGAGGAGGCCCTTACGACCTGCCCCTGGCGGAACACAATCGTGCCTGTCCGCCCTTCACTTCGCAGAGCAAGAGTCCCAGACTTCCTGCTGAGACTTACTATCTGTAAAATTTCGCCAAGTCCAAGATCTTGCAGGTTCCCGACTAGACTCATGCCTGTTTGCCTTTAATAAGCGTAGTTAAATAATCGAGGTAACAATAGCTCAACAGTGGAGGCAAGTAAAGTATTTATGAAGACTTGCGGGGTTTTTGACCTCCAGAGTCTTTGTCTCTTCCTCTAAAAATCAGTCGCAAAGGAGTACCATTAAATCCAAATGCTTCACGAAACTTGTTTACGAGATAGCGCTCATAGGAAAAATGAATGCTGTCTGGCTGATTGGTAAAGATGACAAACGTTGGTGGACGTGTTGTAACCTGAGTTGAAAAGTAGAACTTCACACGACGGGCGTTTGCCAGTGGTGCATGATGGGCATCAATTGCTTCTGAAAAAATCCGATTAAGGTCAGCCGTGGAAACCCGGCGGCAATACTGCTCCATAACATCATCAACAGCCTCGGTAATTTTACCGATACGCTGCCCGGTCTTTGCAGAAACAAAGATAATCGGAGCATAGGCCAGGTACTTGAATCCCATTCTGACTTTTTCAATATAAACACCCAGGGTAGAGTTATTTTTCTCCAGGGCATCCCATTTGTTAATGACAAAAACACAGGCTTTACCAGCTTCATGTACATAACCTGCGATACGCTCATCCTGCTCCGTAACACCATCCTCGGCATTCAGAACAACCAGGACAACATCGGCACGTTCGATACTGCGTAATGCATCCACTACACTGTATTTTTCCAGTTTTTCAGTTGTTTTGCCCTTGCGCCTGATACCTGCAGTATCAATCAGCAGATAAGGTTTTTTATTACACATGAAAAGTGTATCAACAGAATCTCTGGTAGTGCCGGCAGTCGGATTTGCAACTACTCGTTCAAATCCAAGCATACGGTTAACCAGCGATGATTTGCCCACATTCGGACGACCGACAACAGCTATTCTGGTCAATTCCTCAGCCGCTTCAGATTCATCTGCTGGAGGAAAAACCTCTAGAAGATCATCGACTAAGTCATTAACTCCACGGTTGTGTTCTGCAGAAATGGTATAAAGCTGATCGATTCCCAATGAGTAAAACTCAGCTGATTCGTTTTCAAGCTTATCTCCATCAACCTTGTTAACTACATAAAAAACAGGTTTTTTAACTTTACGCAACATATTGGCAACTTCAATATCAGCAGGAGTCAGTCCACTACGGGCATCCATCATAAAAACAATGACATCAGCCTCTTCAATCGCCAGACTGGACTGTTCCCGCATCTGCTGCAGCATGCGATCATCTGTAACCGGCTCGAAACCACCGGTATCAATCAAAATAAACGGTTTTTCAAAACGATTAATCGCAGCATAATTACGGTCACGTGTAACACCAGGGGTATCATCCACCATGGCACGACGATGCCCAAGTATACGGTTAAACAGAGTTGATTTGCCCACATTCGGGCGGCCGACAAGCGCTACTAAAGGTTTCATGAATTTCCTGATTATCTATAAAATCCCCCTCCACTTGCGGGAGGGGGTTAGGGGTGGGGGAGATTGCCACATTTGATTCAATTGGCAGCGTCACCCTCCCCTCAATCCCCTCCCGTCAAGGGAGGGGGAGTTAATATTATTCGTAACCAAACTCCCTGAGTTTGGATGTTCGTTCGCTCCAGTTTTCCTCTATTTTAACAAATAATTCCAGAAAAACACGGGTACCCAGAAGTCTCTCAATATCATATCTGGCCTGAGTGCCGATCTTCTTCAGCATTTCTCCACGCTTGCCGATAACTATGCCCTTCTGGGTTGCCCTCTCCAGAGAAATAGCAGCTGTAATGGCAATAACACCATTTTCCCGTTCTGTGAACGACTCCACAATCACAGCAGTAGAATAGGGAATTTCATCACGGGTCAGCCTGAAGATCTTCTCTCGGATCATTTCGGCAACAATAAACTTCTCCGGCATATCGGTCAAAATATCATCAGGAAAAAGCTGTGGCCCTTCTGGAAGATAAGATGTAATTGTTTCTACCAGATGTTCCACACCATCTCCGTCACCGGCTGTGAAAGGAATAATTTCCCTGAATGGATGTAATGTAGACCAGACGGCAATCTTGTCCAGCAACTGCCGTTTATCTGACAGCAGATCAACCTTGTTTAGACCAAGAATCACGGGCGTTTTAACATTAGTTAAAATATCCTTGACCAGCTTTTCATCAACAGCAGCAGTGGAATCAACCACCAGCAGAAGAACATCAACACCGCTGATTGCAGACATAGCGACATCTACCATACTTTTATTCAAACGAGAGTTACTGACATGAATTCCAGGAGTATCGATAAAGACAATCTGTCCGTTATCCACATTGTGAATGCCCTGAATACGGTTACGTGTTGTCTGCGGTTTATCCGAAGTAATAACGATTTTTTCACCGATAATTCGGTTAAGCAGAGTTGACTTGCCAACATTCGGACGACCGATAATCGACACAAATCCAGACTTAAAATTCTTGTTTTTCATATTATTACACTCATATCCTTCATGTATTACTTCTTAGACCAATTATCCTTCAACGTAACTATCCGGTTAAAAACGAGCTGATTACTGCAGGAGTCTTTTGGATCCGGCCTGAAGTAACCTAGGCGTTCGAACTGAAGACGTGTTTCTGAGTCAGTCAGAACCAAACCTGCTTCCAGTTTACATCCCTGGAGCCTTTCAACTGACAGCGGATTGAGGAACTGCTTGTAATCAGCCCCACCCCTGTCCGGATTCGGGTCGGTAAACAATCTGTCAAACAGACGTACTTCAGCATCAACAGCATTCGATGCCGAGACCCAGTGTATGGTCCCTTTGATTTTACGACCATCTGCAGCAGAACCACCGCGTGATTCAGGATCATAGTCACAATGAACTTCAACTATTATACCGTTTTCG
>JBGSQR010000032.1:0-1519 GCA_041737975.1 Geobacterales bacterium
GCGCAGCATATTTTTCTGATACTAATTTTCAAACAAATACAGATTCTACAATCGAGTCTCAAATGCTTGCTTATGCCTTGCAACCCGGTGAACAGGTTAAAGCCAGCATCTTCAGGGTCACAGCAACCACTGAAGACAGTGATGCAATGGTTCTTAGCCAGCTTGAGATGTTCAGGTTGATGCGCGGAGAAATCATTCAGGAAGTACATGGTGAGAACCTGGTATTAAAAGTTCTTTACGGACCACAGAAAGGTGAAGTCCTGACTGGACCAGTTCCGTGTGTATTGGGCAGGAAAGACACCGACATTATTGTTAATGATCCTTTGGTTTCCAAAAGACATGCGGTACTTCAACTTGTAAACGGCAGCCTGCTACTAATGGACATGAACAGCACAAACGGTACATTTGTCAATGGAAGTAGAATCAAACAGCAGGCAATAATCCAGGGCGATGTTATTATGCTTGGAGAAACAACAATGTCTGTTGAAAAACTTACCATCCCGGTTTAAAATTTCACTTCAGCATTTTTTTTAATCTGGCAATAATCCCATTTTTTTCATCAAAATAAATCAGTAAGGCCGTAATATTATCCAGGCCGCCGCGTGCGTTGGCCTGCTCCACCAGATCACGGCAAGCCAATTGTGGCTTGGCACGGGACTGAATCAAAGCAGCTATTTCCTGATCAGTAACCATACCTGTCAGCCCATCAGAACAGATCAACAACCGGTCGCCAACCAACATTTCCAGATCACACAAATCAACTTCAACTGCCGCCTCATGACCCAGCGCCCTAGTTATGATGTTCTTTTGCTTAGAAGCATTTGCTTCTTCAGTGGTAATAAGACCTTTTCTCAACTGCTCTGCCACCACAGAATGATCAGCAGTAATCTGTTGCAGACAACCCTCACGCAAAAGATAGACCCGACTGTCTCCAACATGAGCTATCCCGACTTTGTTATTGTCAACCAATACAGCCGCTATTGTGGTGCCCATACCATGCCATTCAGAACAGGAACACGCTGCCTCATAAATAGTCCTGTTGGCCAGGCGAATAGCAGAAGCCAACAAATTGGCCTGAAAAGAAAAACGCTGGTCAATACCACCAAAAATCGATACATGACCGGCAGCTCTATCAACATTATCCTGCAGAATACCAACCGCCATGCGACTGGCTACTTCTCCGCAATTATGGCCGCCCATACCGTCAGCCACTACAAACAGCCCTGATTTATCATCAAGCAGCAAGGAATCCTCATTCAGAGACCGGACTCGCCCCGTATCAGAGAGACCAAATGCAATTATTTCCATATGATAGCCCTCTGCTTAATGTTGACCATCACGTTCAGCCGACGTAGCGGCAGGTGTTTTCAATTTGGCCAGACACATACTGACATGAGCTGCGACCTCATGACCACTCTGATAGCGTTTATCCACATCCTTGATCATCAGTTTATGGGCAATGTAGGCACAGCATTCCGGTATTTGAGGATCCAGTTTTGTAAGGAGTTGAGGAGGTTTG
>JBGSQR010000041.1:0-1687 GCA_041737975.1 Geobacterales bacterium
CTAAATGGGATGAATCTGACCCGGATTATATATCAGAGTTGGCTGATTTTGTCAAAACCGAAAATCATGATTGGTGGAAATGGATGTTTAAAAAACACCTTGTCAGAATGGTCGGACAAGCAACCGGGGATTTAGGGTTCAATAAACATTGTCTGACATTAGTCGGTAACCAAAACGACGGAAAAACATCTTTTTGGGACTACTTGACACCTCCAGCTTTAAAGCAATATCAGCGGAAGGGATTCTCATTTGGTCAAAAAGAAGGCTTAATGTCATTAACTCAAAATTTCCTAATCAATTTAGACGAGTTGGCCACATTTGAGAAAAAGGAGTTAAACAGTGACTTCAAATCGGTAATTTCTGAGTCTTCCGTTCGCTATCGGCCACTATTTGCCAACTATGAAACAACCGTCCAAAGGCGTGCAAGCTTTGTAGCAACAACGAATAAAATGGAGTTTCTAACCGATGAAACTGGCAACGTCCGTTGGATACCATTTATAGTAAAATCGGTTAATCATGATTTTGGAGGAGAGAAAGGATACAGCCAAAAAATAGACATAAACAAAGTTTGGTCACAAGCGTATGCGCTATTAAAATCTTCATTTTTTTATCAGTTAACACCCCTTGAAATGGAGCAACAAGAGTGGGTAAACAAAAAATTCCAGATTGTTACGGATGAAATGGACGTGATTTTAAGGTTCCTCAAACCTTCTGCAAAAGGAGAGGAAAAATCAGAGTTTTTAACTCCAACTGAGATGAGCGAATATTTACGTCAAAAGACATCTACAAAACTGTATAGCAATCAATTAGGCAGAGCCTTAACATCATTGGGCTTCACCCGAGTGGCTGGCTATGACCCAATAGAAGGTTCGAGAAGAGGGTACTATATTGAAAAAATTCATGAAAACTGCTTACCTGCTTACCTGAATTAATATAATATACTGATTTTCAGTATATTATATTAATTCAGGTAAGCATATTTTATGCATACCTGATTACCTAAACTATGCATACCTGATTACCTAAACATTGTTATAACAACTTTCAGGTAATCAGGTATGCATAAATTTTTGATTGCATGACTTGATTACCTGAAATTACTTATTGATTATCAGACTGTTAAGTATCTAAATATAGTTTCAGGTAATCAGGTATGCACAAATCGGAAATTCTTGCGTGTAAAACAGAGGTATTTCGGGTATTTGGCAATGTAGAATATTGTACAATTTGAAGTTTTGACCAACAATCCCCCAAAGGGTGAAATATATTAAACTATGAATCCAAGAACTGCCATAGCGATACACAATACGCTTTATTCACTTGATGCAGAAGAATACACCGTCAGGCTCATTCATCAGACCAAACCACCTATCAACAAGCGGTTGGTATCTGAAAAATTGGTGCAGGAGATCGGCTTCTATCAGGCAAAAAACTTTGAAGGATATAACATCTATTTTCGTCCAATTGGGTATCAGTACATCCTACTGGATGATCTTTGCCGGGATGCTCTACCAGAACTTGCAAAACTACATCCCTGCCTACTTATCGAAACGAGTCCAAAGAATTTTCAGGCATGGTTAAGGCTTAAAGACATCCCTCAGGGACGTGAACAAGCCGCCCAAATTTGTAAAGAGTTAGCTTCACTCCTATCCGCTGACATGGGAAGTGCAGAACCTGACCATATTGG
>JBGSQR010000054.1:0-2817 GCA_041737975.1 Geobacterales bacterium
CACCAAGACAGATCGCTGTCTCGATCTCTTCTCTACGCTCTGAGATTTCCGATGCAAGCCTTTCCGCAGCCAGACTTGCACCATTCATGGAATTACCAATGATCATCCCGGCCAGTGGAATCAGATAGTGTGGATTGTACCAGGGAGAAAAACCAACCACCAGACTGCAAAAATAGACGGTTACACCGCCGCAACCTATAAATATTGATAAGCCCACAATTCGATAAAAATTAGGCATTTTAGCCTTGATTCTGGCGCCAAGTACCTGGAGTGAAAAGGCCGACATGATCAATAATATTGCTATCACCGGCCAGGGACTTTTGATGGAAAACACCAACTGCAACAGATAGCCAACAGCCAGCAACTGAAAAACCATCCGCAATGAAGACCAGAGCATCTGTTTTTCCTGACCAATCCTGCCTAAACTTGATAACCCGATAGAGAACAGCACCAAGCCGTAGGACATCAGCAGATCAATCAGTTCCAGATTTATTATTTTTTGTCCTTCCATGGTTATCGCTCCAATGGTTCCGGATCTTCCAGAAAACGGATCAATTCCGGACAACGGGGCTGCTTCAGGAGATCTGCAGTCAAACCGTCCTCTTTAATAACTCCGGAATCGAGAAAATATATATAATCAGCTACTCTTTCGGCAAGCCGTAGATCATGGGTAACCATAATCACAGCCAAAGTGCTGTTTTGGCAGATATCTTTTACTGTTGCAGCTAGACCGTCTGCTGTTGGACGGTCTAGCGCGCTGGTCGGCTCATCCAATAGCAGGGCACGTGGGTTGGTAATAAGGGCCCGAGCTATATTTACTCTTTGCTGCTCACCAAGAGACAAGGAACGTGCATTTCGATCAAGCAGGGCAGGGGAGAGTCGGGTCAGTTCCATCGTCCTTTCAATCCTGTTTTGTGTGTCGGAATTCAACTTGGAACTACTGAAAGAGAAGGGGAGCAGGAGATTTGACTTAACAGTTCCTTCAAACATAAACGGCTTTTGAAGCACCATGGCAACCTGACGTCGGAGATCTACGGGGTCAAGAGTAAAAATATTAGTTCCATCCAGATAAATAGAACCGGAAGTGGGCTCTGACATCCGGTTGATCAGCCTGATCAGGGAACTTTTACCACCACCTGAAGGGCCTATGACTGCAGTTATCTGACTTGAGTTGGCTTTTAAGCAAATATCCTTAAGAATTACTGCCGGTAAATTGTTCGCCGTAGCTTTGCTTAAACAAATATTTTCCAGATAAATGGCAGGCATTAAACAATTAAACCACCAGTTTAAGTATTTTATTTAATCAGCTGATATCAAGTGCATTTTGCAATTCAACTGGAAGACAAGGGCGTCCTTTTGAGTTAAGAGCCGTTCCGATGGCCAAGGCCTTCAATATCGGCTTACGATCAGGTTGACGAAAAATATTCTGATGAAATCCAATTCGTACTTTTGAAATGCGTATCGGCTTAAGCTCGATAACAAAACTATCACCACTGATTAGCGGCCATTTATAATCCAGCTCGATCCGGGTAAGCACCATATTGATTCCCTGGGATACCATTTGGGCAAAGTCAATTCCGATGCTTTTCAGATATTCATGACGAGCGTGCTCAAGATAGTTCTGATAGACAGCATTATTAACCACGCCTTCCATATCAACTTCATAATCTCTAACCGTCATTTCAATCTTGAACCACTCATGTCCCATTAAACCGGATCTCCTTAAAAACGAATATACCAATTTCAAATCAAATTGGAATTACACCTCTTCGGTTTCCCTTACAGTATAGACAGGAAGTACATCTTCGTCCGCCTTATGACTACTTCGCATGAACTGGACAGTTACCAGAGAAACAACTCCGATTCCAGCACCTACAATGAATGGAATACGGTAGTTAATCATCCAGAGATAACCGCCGAGTGCCGGGAGAAATACTGCGGCAATATGATTTATAGTAAACCCGACTGCCATTGAAGATGAAATATCCTTAGGGTCGGCAATTTTTTGAAAATATGTACGTATTGCGACTGAAAAATTAAACAGTATATTATCCAGAATATACATTCCAGCGGCAATTGCTTTTGATGATGTGTACGCATAAACGATGAAAATTATAATGACACCGATATATTCGATGGATGAAATACGTCGTTCACCAAACCTGACTATTGCCTTACCGATCAAGGGATTCAGAATCCAAGCTACCGTATTGTTAATTATAAAAAGAATGGTCATTTCCTGAACTGTGAAATTAAAATATTTAACAAGCAGAAAAATTGAAAAAACCATGAATATCTGACGACGAGCGCCGGAAAGAAAAGTTAAAATATAATAGAGCAGGTATTTCTTCTTTAAAACCATCTTCTGTCTTTGTGGCGGAAGGTTTTTATGGGTAGGATCCTGTAACAAGCCCCATACACCGGCTAGAACAACAAGAGCACCTATAACCATAAATGTTTCACGATAATCCAGAAACATTACAAGCAACCAGATAATAATACCTGAAGCAATACTTGAAGCAGCTGCAAGGCTACGCAAGCGACCCATAACTATTGGAGTTGTATCTTTGGAAAAATACTGAAGTGTAAGTGACTGGTTAGTTGTTTCATAATAATGAAAACCAAAGCTCATCACCAGAGTTGTGAAAATAAGGCCGCCATAAGAGGGCAACAAACCGGTAATACCGGTACCCAAACCAAGCAGAACTATGGATAAAGCTGCCAAACGGTGCTCTTTAATGATCATGATCAGAAAGACAGCCAGCAACGCCAGAAACCCGGGAACCTCCCTGACAGACTGAATCATTCCGACACCAC
>JBGSQR010000057.1:0-16091 GCA_041737975.1 Geobacterales bacterium
TCGGGCCATGTATTTCGGCAGGGCACCGACGATATCTCCAAGTCCGCCCTCTTTAGCAAAAGGGGTGGCCTCGGAAGAGGCGAAAAGAATTGACAATGGTTTGGCAGATTTCACTTGAACTCCGTTACAACCGAAAACTCCCCGCCAACTTTGTGGAGGGGAGTTTTCGGAACAGTTTATTTCGGTACGCTTTCCCAATCCGCCAGGAATTTTGCAATACCTGCGTCTGTCAGAGGATGCTTGGCCAGCTGCATCATGACCGAGAAAGGAATTGTTGCAATGTCAGCACCGATCAGGGCCGAGTTAAGCACGTGGATCGGATTGCGAATACTGGCAACGATAATCTCGCTTGCATAGCCGTAGTTGTCAAAAATGGTCCGAATATCTTCGATAATCCCCATACCGTCCTGGGAAATATCGTCCAGACGGCCGATAAAAGGAGAAACATAGGTTGCACCGGCTTTGGCAGCCAGCAGTGCCTGCATAGGAGTAAAGATCAGGGTTACATTGGTCTTGATCCCTTTTTCTGTCAGTGTCTTGGTGGCCTTGAGTCCTTCCGGAGTCATGGGGACCTTAACGACAATGTTTGCATGAATTTTGACCAGCTCCTCGGCTTCCTTGATCATTCCAGTAGCGTCCAGAGAAACAACTTCTGCAGAGATAGGACCGTCAACGATGGACACGATCTCCTCGATAACATCCTTAAACTTACGGCCGGATTTGGCAATCAGCGAGGGGTTTGTTGTAACTCCGTCAACCAGGCCCAGAGCATGTGCTTCACGGATTTCCTTTACATCAGCAGTATCGATAAAAAACTTCATAACGCCTCCATTCAACCTTTTTTATTTTCAAGTTTATCCTGAAATTTTTCCAGGCACTCCTTAGAACAGAAATAATAACGCTGGCCTTCCAGCCGGCCAATCACAGCATCATCTTCCGACACAAACACACCGCAAATCGGGTCTTGATGGGTAATTGCCGCATCTTCCTTCTCCGTACTGATTTCAGGCTCATCATCCTTACCCTTGATAAGTCGGACTACTATTCGGTAACCGATATATGCCAACAAAGCCCAGATCAGTATGCGTATCACGTTAATTCCTTTATATGCGGACTACAGCTTCGTCAGACTTTAATGATTTCAGCACCTGTTTGATGCTTAATCCTGTTTCCGGGTGTATCAGCTCTGGAGAAAGATCATTTAATGGCTGAAGTACGAAGCGGCGGCTCCACATCTGGGGATGCGGCACGACCAGTTCCGGCAAATCAACAGTCTGGTTTCCAAACAGCAGAATATCAAGGTCTATGCTGCGAGGTCCCCATTTTATAGTCCGTTTGCGTTTAAAAACATTATCCTCAATATTTTGGAGAGCTTTGAGAAGATCGGAGGGGGAAAGCCTCGTGGATAGCCGCAAAACGGCATTATAGAAGTTAGGTTGATCAGTAACACCAACCGGGGTGGTCTCGTAAAAAGGAGAAAGACCGATTACCTTGGATTCGGAGATTTTGCCGATTTCTGCAACCGCTCGCAACAGATAAAATTCTCTGTCCCCCTGATTTGAGCCTATTGATATGTAAGCATCGTTTTCCACCTAGAGATTAAATCACAACCACAGGTTGACGTCAACCGCACTCTAAAGAGAAAGTCGAATTTTACAAAAAACACCCTGGCAACTAGGAGGGAAAGTCACCAGGGCAGATGAGGTTCTTTGGAGGACCTCGCAATTAGTTCTTATGATTCATTATACCAATCACTTGTCAACTCCGCAAGCAACTTTCTCATAAACAGCTGTTATAAAACCAAAAACAGGCTATTAATTTACTATTTTTATCAACTATCCGCAAAACCACATGCACTCTGGAGTGGGCAATCACTGCAGGCCGGTTTTTTTCTACAGAATCTTTTACAATGTTCCACAATGACGGCGTGATATTCATTGTAGAGTTGCACATCAGCCGGAAGACTCTTCATGAAGATTGTTCTGACTTCTTCATAACATTCTTTGCCATCAAGCAGGCCTAAACGATGAAACAGTCTATTGGTATAGCTGTCCACGACAAAACTGGGCTTATGGCCCGCGTATAGCAAAATTGCATCACAGGTTTCCGGCCCGACACCTTTTACCTTTAACAATTCCCTTCTCAGCTCCATCCAGTTTCCGGCAAACATCTTATCAAGTGAACCATCGAATCGGCTATCAAGCCATTGCACAAAAGATTTTATCCGCTCACTCTTGATGGTAAAAAAACCGGATGCCCGTATCAACAAGGCTAACTCATTCTGATCTATTTGCATCAGACTTTCCTGGGTCAATACTCCGGCTTCTTTCAATTTATCAATAGCCTTCTCAACATTAATCCAGGCCGTATTCTGGGTCAGAATCGCTCCAATACAGACTTCATAAACTGATTCAGCCGGCCACCAGTTTAGAGGCCCGTAATAAGCGGTCATCAGCTGGAATATATCAAACAGTCGCGAGGACTGAGCTATTTTCATAGTTACTTATCAACGGAGGCAAGTATGCCATCTATCATAGAAGTATAACGAAGCTGAATACCTAAACGTTCCAGCATCAAGGTATTATCAACCACTCTGGAATCACTGACATAGGATAGCATCAGCGGAGTCATTACACGTCTGGCCTCCTCCATGGACACCTGCGGCTGACGTGCCACACCAAGTGCATCGGCCACAGCATTAAAATATTCCGTCATGCTGCACGGCTTACCATCACTTACGTTAAAAATATCTCCACCCTGGCCTTTATCAATTGCTGCCAGACAGATAGCAGTCAAGTCATCGGCATGAATCCTGTTGCTTGGACCAGATTCGCTTTCCAAAAGCAGAGGCTGACCGCCATGAATCTGGGTCAACGGGAGCCGCCCTGGCCCATAGATGCCGCTTACTCTCAGTATTACAACCGGCACACCGTTTAGCGCACCATAAGCCTTAAAGACGGCTTCGGCATCCAGCCTTCTTTTTCCCATAGCTGAGCCAGGTTCGGTTTCCGAATTTTCGGTTACAACTGACCCGTCCTTGACCGAATATACTGAAGTTGCGCTCATATAAACGATTTTGTCAGGTGGTCCGAATTTAGACATGGCTTCACAAAAATTTCTGGCCCTCTGATCATAGATTCCGCCACCAGGCGGCGGAACCAGATAAACCAGAGTCATCCCCGTAAGATCAATGACCGGAATTTCTGCAGGCTCATCCAATGAGCACCTGATAACATCAAATCCTTTGTCAGTAAGCTCTTCTGCTTTGATCTCAGACCGGACCAGACATGTAACACCAGCTCCGGCTGATTTGGCCTTGTCAGCCACTCGGTTGCCGATATAACCGCATCCTGCAATAAAAAGTTGTCCCACAGCTACCTCCTTGATACTTAAAGCTAAGCACTTTGCTCACAATCAGCCAGCTACAAACTTCAAAGGGCTTCGCAGATATACCGCGAAGCCCTTTGATTTACTACCTACTGAACCAGTATCACCGGATCAGCTTCTACTATTTCTCTTCATAGGTCAGAGCAGCCAGTTTCTGGTAGTACTCGTAACGCTTGAGTGAGAACTGCTTACCCTTCTGCATCAACTTCTCAGCAGCTTCAGGGTTGATCTTCTTGAGAACTTTCCAACGGTTCTCGCCGTTAACAAAGTCTTCGTATGAAGTTGTTGGAGCCTTGCTGTCCAACAGAAGCGGATTTTTGCCTTGTGCTGCCAGAGCAGGGTTATAGCGGTACAGAGTCAGATAACCGGAAGAAACCGCTTTTTTCTGCTCATCCACTGCAGTTGTCATGTCGATACCATGAGCAATACAGTGTGCATAAGCGATGATCAATGAAGGACCATCATATGCCTCTGCTTCCATGAAGGCCTTGACTACCTGGCCTGGATTAGCAAGAGAAACACTGGCAACATAAACATGACCGTAGGACATGGCAATCATACCCATATCTTTTTTGGCGATGGTTTTGCCGCCGGCTGCGAACTGAGCAACAGCACCGATTGGAGTAGACTTGGAAGCCTGACCACCGGTATTGGAGTAAACTTCGGTATCGACAACAAGGATGTTAACATTCTTGCCTGAAGCAAGAACATGGTCAACACCACCGAAACCGATGTCGTATGCCCAGCCGTCGCCACCGATACACCAGACTGATTTCTTGACCAGGTAATCGGCAACAGGCAGAAGCTGAATTGCTGCAGCCTCTTTGCTGTCTTTGATTGCTGCTTTCAGCTTTGCAACGCGCTCACGCTGTTTCTCAATACCAGCCTGATTGCTCTGATCAGCTTCAGCAATTTCCTTGGCCAATGCGGCCTGACCGGGAAGTTGTGTCAACAGTTCCAGTGCTTTCTCATTGAACTTGTCAACAGCAAGACGCATACCCATACCAAACTCGGCATTGTCTTCGAACAGTGAGTTACACCAAGCAGGTCCACGTCCATCAGCACGTGTACAGTATGGAGTAGTTGGCAGGTTACCACTGTAAATTGATGTACAGCCAGTTGCGTTGGCAATCATTGCACGGTCGCCGAACAGCTGTGACATCAGCTTGATGTAAGGTGTCTCGCCGCAACCTGCGCAAGCACCGGAGAATTCGAACAGAGGACGGGCCAGCTGGCTGCCGCGCAGTGTATCCAGCTTGAGTGTTGCCTGATCGATATCCGGAATTGACAGGAAGAAGTCAAAGTTGGCAGCTTCCTGTGCACGCAGAGGTGGCTGGAAGTGCATATCGAGCGCCTTATGAGCAGGGTTTGTCTTGTCTTTTGCAGGACAGTTGTGTGCACAGGCACCGCAACCGGTACAATCTTCAGGAGCAACCTGGAGAGTAACCTTCATGTCCTTCAGTTCAGCCATCTTGGAATCGGCACACTTGAAGGTTTTTGGTGCATTTTTAAGGTCAGAAGCAGGATAAGCCTTCATACGCATTGCAGCATGTGGACATACGAAAGAACAGATGCCGCACTGGATACAGAGAGTTTCATCCCAAACAGGAATTTCTACAGCGATGTTACGCTTCTCGTACTGTGAAGTTGCTGTCGGGAAAGTACCGTCAACTGGAACCTTGGAAATTGGCAGATCATCGCCTTTACCGGCAATCAGCGGACCGGTTACTTCCTGAACAAACTTAGGCGCGTTAGGCGAAACTGGTGGAGGCATAACCAGTTTGCTGGTTGCCTTGGCAGGTACTTTAACTTCAAAAATGTTGTTAATACCAGCTTCAACAGCTGCGTAGTTCATATTAACAACTTTGTCGCCAGACTTACCGTAGGATTTCTTGATGGCGTATTTGATCTCTTTAACGGCTTTTTCAAGTGGGATGATATTGGAAATCTTGAAGAAAGCTGTCTGCATGATCATGTTGATACGTGCGCCCAGTCCGATTTCTTCGCCGAGTTTGATGGCGTTGATAACATAGAACTTGAGTTTTTTATCAATGATGGCCTGCTGAGCTTCGATAGGCATCTTGTCCCAGACTTCATCATGGCTGAAAGGTGAGCAGAGCAGGAATGTTCCGCCCTTCTTGGCTTTGCAGAACATGTCGTACTTCTCAAGGAAAGAGAAGTTATGGCAGGCAATAAAGTCAGCATCGTCAATCAGGTAAGGAGCATTGATTGCCTTCTTGCCGAAACGGAGATGTGAAGTGGTGATCGAACCTGCTTTTTTGGAGTCATATACAAAGTAAGCCTGTGTGAAATACTTGGTGCTCTCACCGATGATCTTGATGGTGTTTTTGTTTGCACCAACAGTACCGTCAGAACCGAGGCCGTAGAACATTGCCTGGTAAGTGCCTTCCATGGAAGTACGGAAAGATGGGTTGTACTCAAGGCTGGAGTTCATGACGTCATCATTGATACCGACAACGAAGTGATTCTTAGGCTTGGCTTTTTTGAGGTTATCAAGAACAGCCTTAGCCATTGCAGGAGTAAACTCTTTTGAACCGAGACCATAACGGCCACCAACAATTGTTGGATATCCGTCAAAGACGAACTTGCCGGCTGACATTGCTTCGCCGATTGCAGTACGTACGTCCAGGTAGATCGGCTCGCCCAGGCTTCCAGGCTCTTTAGTTCGGTCAAGAACAGCAATTTTCTTGACTGTTTTTGGCAGAGCCTTGATGAAAGCATCGAGTGGGAACGGACGATAGAGACGGATCTTGACAACACCGACCTTCTCACCTTTTTTAGTCAGAACATCTACAGTTTCCTGTACAGTTTCTGCAGCGGAACCCATGACAATGATTACGCGGTCAGCATCTTTTGCGCCATGGTAATCAACCAGCTTGTACTTGCGGCCGGTGATTTTGCCAAGCTTGTTCATTTCTTCCTGAACGATACCGATGGTTGCAGGGTAGTAAGGGTTAACAGCTTCACGGCCCTGGAAGTATACGTCCGGATTCTGTGCGGTACCACGGATTACTGGATGATCGGGAGAAAGTGCGCGGGCGCGATGCTCATTGACCAGGTCATCGCTGATCATGTGGCGAATGTCGTCGAAGCTTAGTTCTTCAACTTTCTGCAGCTCGTGAGAAGTGCGGAAACCGTCAAAATAATGCAGGAAAGGAACGCGAGCGCGCAGTGTTGCGGCGTGTGCGATCAGGGAAAAGTCCATACACTCCTGAACGTTGTTGGCGCAGAACATTGCAAAGCCGGTTGAACGGCATGACATTACGTCGGAGTGGTCGCCGAAGATATTGAGTGCAGCAGCTGAGATCGCACGTGCAGATACATGGAAAACCGTAGAGGTCAACTCACCGGCAATCTTGTACATGTTAGGGATCATCAGCAGGAGGCCCTGGCTGGCGGTAAAAGTAGTTGTCAAAGCACCGGACTGAAGCGCACCGTGAACGGCACCGGCTGCACCGGCTTCGGACTGCATTTCGGTAACCGATGGAACGGTTCCCCAAATGTTCTTTTCGCCAGCGGCTGTTTTGACGTCACACATTTCACCCATGTTGGACGACGGAGTAATCGGATAGATGGCAATGACCTCGCTAGTCGCATGAGCGACATGAGCGACTGCGGTGTTGCCGTCAATGGTAATCATTCTTCTGCTCATTACTGTTCCTCCTTTGTTGTTTTGTTTCAATGCTGCATTATTAAACGTACCACATCACTGCTTTTTTTAAAGCCTTTTTGTTCTCCTGCTTTGTCAGTCGCCGTTGAATGAGGGATGATTATCAGGGGAGTTGAAATAATTCTTCAAAAAAAAGAAGTTTTGCTTTTACCAGACACAATGAAGACAACTAAATCAGTGGTAATACCAATTATACTTTTTGACGTCTGTGTCAAGAAAAAAACAAAAAAACTAGGGAATACAACTGGCTACACTGATCAAAAAAATCAAAAAAAATCAACTCAACTGGTTTCTTGACTGAAAGGCCCACTGCACTGTTGCGGCATCAACATACTCAATATCGCTACCAAGTGGTATACCATGGGCCAAGCGGGATATTTTGACATTCATCGGCTTGAGTAACCTGGCCAGGTAAAGACCGGTGGCCTCACCTTCGACAGAAAAGTTTGTGGCAATAACAACCTCGTTAACACCACCAACCTTAACCCTTTCCAGCAGCTCCGCAACTCTTATATCTGCCGGTCCGATTCCCGAAAGCGGTGATATGGCGCCACCAAGAACATGATAGACACCGTTATAGGCGTGGCTGCGCTCCATGGCCATCAGGTCCTGGTAATTTTCAACTACACAGATGGTACCCGTATCACGGTCACCAGTACATATCTGACAAGGGTCTTCCTCGGTAATTGCAAAACATACTGAGCAGGCCTTAACCCTGCTGCGAACATCAATTAGTGAGTCCGCCAGAGCAGTCATATTAGGCGGATTTTTCAACAGATGAAAAGCAAGCCTGAGCGCAGTGCGTTCCCCAACACCAGGCAACTTCTTCAGCTCACCAACCAGACGTGTAAATGATGTGTTTTTATTATACATACTCACTCAGCAATTCCGATCAATTTCAAAACAGCCTAACCCTGAGAAACAGGATAAGTGTGTTAAGAAAGTTATTTTATGCCAGAAATGCGCAGAAAATAACTTCTAACTTACTAAAAGAGACCAGGAATATTCATACCACCAGTGATCTTGGACATTTCTTCAGAAAGTTCCGCCTGCACTTTTTTCATGGCTTCGTTTACTGCGGCAATAACCAGATCCTGCAGCATCTCCACATCATTCGGATCCACCGCTTCCTTTTTAATTGTCAGTTCCAGCAGTTCATTCTTACCATTCACCTTAACGGAAACAACGCCGCCACCTGAAGTAGCTTCAGCGGTTTTCAGCTTTGCCTCTTCCTGCAGTTTAGCCATTTTGCCCTGAATCATCTGGGCCTGTTTCATGATATTTGCTAATCCTTTTGACATATCTTCCTCCGGATTTTTATGGTTGTGATATCACACTAAATTTTACGAATATCGGTTATGGTCCCACCAAAAATTTTCAATGCCTCGTTGATTACCGGGTGAGCCGCCACCTCTTGCTCCAACTCTTCCTTCAAAGACTTTTCATCACTCTTTTTTTTTTCGGCCAGCGAGAGCGGAGTGCTGCCAGTTTCCGGCATTATTGCTACTATTTTAACAACTGTCGGCGCACCGCTAAACTCACGTACCAGAGACTGGACATTAGAGATGGAATCTGCATCCTGCAGACTGGACAGATAATAGCTCCCCGAAGGAAATCCTATATCCATAAAACCGTGTTCCTGCCTGATCGGGCTGCCATGCTCCAGCAAAGACCCCATGGCCCTGTCTTTGCTGTTTACAAAATCAACAAAACGTTCCCAGTCAGAATGAGCACCGCCATGCTGTGTTGAATGAGTTACAGCATGTCTCGGATCAGGTTCTTTGTGCTGCGGCGCAACTTCTGCCCGAATTTCCTGACGCACAGACGCAGCAACTGCTGCAGATGAAGCAGCCGGGGCACTCCTGCTCGTGTCCCAAGGGAGAGCCGGGGTATGTACAGCATTCGTCTCCAGCATCTTGACCTTTTCCAGCAGTTCCATTATAGGAATCACCGGTTCAAGTGTAGCAGCCTTCAACAGAGCAATTTCAAGGATCAGACGCGGCATTGTGGCAAAAGCCATCTCACCATCCGCCTTGATCAACAGTGTCAGGCGCCGTTGAATGTCCTGCGAGGTAAAGTTGCTCGCCTGCTCCCGCAGATCCTGAAGTTCGGCCTCGGCCAGATCAAGTATCTCTTCCGGCTTTTTAACCGAACGTATAACCAGCAAATTGCGGAAATGCTCAATCAACTCCTGGCAGAACTGGCGCATGTTATAGCCGACACTGTCCACCTTTTTGACACAAGCCAGAACATTCTGGGTGTCCCCATGAAAAATTGCCGCAGAAACTTCGGCCAGCAGCCTGCGATCAACGGCACCAATTAGAGTGATCACATCCTCGTCCGTTACGCTGCTGCCGCAACAGGCCAATACCTGATCAAAAGCGGTCAGAGAATCACGCATACTGCCATCACCCTTACGGGCGATCAAAGACAATGACGAATCATTGATACTGATCTTCTCCGACTCGGCAATCTGCCGCAGCCTTCCGATGATTTTTGTGAGTGTGACACGCTTGAAATCGAAACGCTGACAGCGTGACAGGATCGTGACCGGAAGTTTGTGAGGTTCTGTGGTAGCAAAGATGAATTTAACGTGATCAGGTGGCTCTTCCAGCGTCTTCAACAGGGCGTTAAAGGCGTTAGTAGATAGCATGTGAACTTCATCGATGATAAAGATTTTATAGCGAGAGTGTGAAGGCAGGTACTTGACGTTATCACGAAGTTCACGGATATCGTCAACACCGGTATTGGAGGCGCCGTCGATCTCGAAAACATCCGTGGAGTTACCCTTGGTGATCTCGATACATTGAGGGCAGACATTACATGGTTCATGGGTCAAGCCGCGTTCACAGTTAAGTGTTTTGGCCAGAATACGGGCCGTACTGGTCTTACCCACACCTCGGGCACCGGTAAACAAAAAGGCATGAGCAACTCGACCGGAATCGATAGCGTTTTGCAGCGTTCTACTGACGTGTTCCTGCCCTGTTAGCTCGGAAAAAGATTGGGGACGATATTTCCTGGCCAGGACTTCATAGTGCGTACCGTTGGACAAGAGATTAAACCTCACAGGCCATCTGTCGCCCCTACGCTCCTTGCAGGAAAGGTTTGGGTTGGGGTAAGTTTCAGATTGGGAGAATGAATACTTCGATAATTTTCACTAACAAACGCATATGATAGCCGGGCTTACCTGCGGCACACGACGGTGGCCGCTGCCGTTGCTTCCTTCCGGACCTGGCGGAGTTCACGGCTTGCCGTTGCGCAGGACCCGACTATCATATGCGCCTGTTAATAAAAAAGCTGTTCACCACATCAAAATTGATATATTAAAGACGGCGGGAAAAAGCTGCTGCAGCGCCTGCACTATGCAGAAAGCCATTCTTTGCGCCGGTTACTACTTTAAATCGCGCATAAAAAATGGCGGAGAGAGAGGGATTCGAACCCTCGGTACGCTATTAACGTACACACGCTTTCCAGGCGTGCTCCTTCAACCGCTCGGACATCTCTCCGCAAGAGAACGATATTTATAGTACATGCAGAAACATTTGTCCAGCAATTCATTATTTACATTTGAATGTGACACGCATTGTTGAATAATATCCATGCGTTTCTTCAGATGAATCTTTTTAACAGGAGCATACATGAAAATTGGCATAATAACCGCTATGCCGGAGGAAACAGCCGCCGTACTTAAAAAGGCTGAGAGCAGTGTCAAGAATGAACTGAAAGGCCGCAAAGTATTCCATTGTGAAATTTACGGTCATGAAATTGTACTGATTGAGGCCGGCATGGGGATGCTGAATGCGGGTTGGGCTGCTACGGTTCTTGCTGTTGAGCAATCCGACCTGATCATCTCAACCGGATTTGGCGGAGCGATCCTGCCAGGACTTTCCGTTGGAGATGTAGTTGCAGCACAGCAACTATTGCATTCAAGCACAAGCGGCTTTGAAGAGATAGAGGTCGGTATCTATGGCCGCAACAGCATCGCCGACAGTCTGGGCTTGAGTCGCGGCACATTCATCAGCTGTGATGTCATTCTGGACAAAAAAACACTTGCAAAACAACTCCCTGACGGAACCGCCAATCCGGTGGTTGAAATGGAAAGCGCTGCCGTTGCCAGGGTAGCAGGAATACAAGGGATACCTTTTCTGGGCATAAGGGCCATCAGCGATCCGTGGAATGAGGAACTGGATTTCAGCATCAATGAATTCTGTGATGACAGCATGAAGATCCGCATCCCGAAAGTCCTGGCCACAATTGTTAAACGCCCCAAAATCATCCCGCAGCTGATCAGGCTGGCACGTACCAGCTCGATTGCCGCAAAGAGCTTGGCTGTCGCCATGGAACGACTACTAAAGCAGATCTGACATAATAAAATAAAAGGGGCATATCGCCCCTTTTATCCAAAACCACTACTTTCTTTCAAGTTATCACACCAACTTTTGCCTCTTCTCCTCACGAAACATATCAATCGCCAGCAGCACCACGCCGACACAGATCAATGAATCAGCCACATTAAAGGCCGGCCAGTGATGTGTTTTCCAATACACATCCAGAAAATCGATTACCTCGCCCAGCCTGACCCGGTCGACCAGGTTACCAACCGCACCGGTAAAAATCATGGACATGGAAATCTGGGCCAGCTTCTGGTCTTCACGCAGTTTATGGATACCAACAATGATCGCTATGGAAGCCACCAGTGAAATTGTTATAAAAAACGGAATCCGCCAGGTTGCATTTGAGAGAAAGCTGAAAGCAGCACCCTTGTTCCTGATGTAGAAAATATTGAACAGGCCGTCAATCACCGGAATAGTCTGGTAGAGTGACATGACTTTATGGACATACAATTTGGTGGCCTGATCGGCAATCAGCCCGACAACCGAGATCAGACTGAAGATAACCCAGCGCCCCATAGTTACACCACCGCCGCTGTACATTTCGGGCAGATTGTTTCGTGTCCTGCTACAGTACCAAGCTCTTCGCTGTAGCACCAGCACCGCTCACACTTCACGCCCGGCGCGGCAGCCACCTGAACCTTGAGTCCTTCCACCGCTTCCGAACTCCAGCAGTCACCTTCCATCACATCCAGCAATTCAACCTTGGATACGATCAAGATATTCTGCAACTCAGCCTCGTACTCTTTCAGGAATCCAAGTAGTTCAGGCTGGGCAGAAATTCTGACCGAGGCATCCAGAGAGTGACCAATGGTCTTGGCCGCACGGGCCAGCTCCAACGCCTTGGAAACATCTGCACGCACCTTAATGATGCGGTCCCAGCGACTAACCAGCTCATCGTTTTTCCATTCGGGATTCAGCTCGGGGAATAGAGCCAGATGCACACTTTCTTCCACACGACCTGGCATAAATCTCCAGACCTCATCGGCTGTAAAGGAAAGAACCGGAGCCAGCATGCGCACCAGAGTGTCCAGAATATGATACATAACCGTCTGGGCACTAAGCCGCTCAACAGAATCGGCCCGACTTGTGTAGACGCGGTCCTTGAGAATATCCAGGTAGAAAGAGCTCATTTCGACGGTACAAAAGGAGTTGACGTCCTGATAAATCACATGGAAGGCCATATCCTGATAGGCGGTCAACACCCTTTCCTTGAGCATTTCCAGCTGGTGTAACGCCCAGCGGTCGATCTCAGGCATATTTTCAAAAGCGACCAACTGGGTGGCCGGATCAAGATCATGGATACTGCCCAGGATATATCTGCAGGTATTGCGAATGCGGCGGTAAGCCTCGGATACCCGGGTCAGGATCTCTTCGGAAATGCGGGTATCATCGCGATAATCTTGAGCGGCGCACCATAACCGCAGAACATCAGCGCCGAACTTTTTGATGGCGTCTTCCGGCGCAACCACGTTGCCCATGGACTTACTCATCTTGCGACCAGCTCCATCCAGAACAAAACCATGGGTCAGAACACTTTTATAGGGGGCCCGCCCTCTGGAACCGACGCTCTCCAGAAGCGATGAGTGGAACCAGCCACGATGCTGGTCGCTGCCTTCCAGATACAGGTCGGCAGGTGACTTCAGTTTGGGGTTAGCCTCCAGCACAGCTGCATGAGAAACACCGGAATCAAACCACACATCCAGAATATCATTTTCTTTTTCAAAGGATGCCACACCACATTTCGGACACTTGGTTCCTTCCGGCATCAGTTTTTCCGCCGACCAGTCAAACCACACATCAGAGCTTTCTTTTTTAAAGATTTCAGCAACATGATCCATGATGGTACCGTCGGCAATGTACTCGCCACAGGCGGTACAGGAGAAGGCCGTAATCGGCACACCCCAGGAGCGTTGGCGGGAAACGCACCAGTCCGGGCGGTTCTCTATCATACCGTAAATCCGCTCGCGACCCCATTTGGGAATCCACTGTACTTCATCAATTGCCTTGAGCGCATTCTGACGCAGTTCATTCTGCTTCATGCTGATGAACCACTGTTCGGTGGCACGGAAGATGATTGGCTTTTTACAGCGCCAGCAGTGCGGATAGGAGTGGCTGATCTTGGATGTCTGCAGCAGAGCTTCCACCTCAATCAGCTTGTCGATGACATTCTGGTTGGCGGTAAAGACAAACTGGCCGGCAAAAAACTCCACAGTCTGGAGATACTTCCCGTAGTTGTCGACCGGGTTGTAGATTTCCAGCCCTTCCTTAAGTGCCAGTTCGTAGTCTTCATGGCCATGGCCCGGAGCCGTATGAACACACCCGGTACCGGCTTCCAACGTAACATGCTCACCCAGCAGGATGACGGAGTCGCGGTCATAGAAAGGGTGCTTGCAAAGCTTGCGTTCCAGTAACGTTGCAGAAAAAGTTGCAATAACATCACCGGACAGACCAACAGCAGCCAGGAAGGCATCCTTCAGCCCTTCAGCAACGATCAGCACACCTTTTTCAGTCTCAACGGCGCAGTATTCGAATTCCGGATGCATGGCAACAGCCAGGTTGGCCGGAATCGTCCAAGGTGTGGTGGTCCAGATAACTACGTAGGCCTGTTTGCCAGCCAATGCTGGAATATTGGCAGACAGATCATCCTGGATTGCGAAACGGACATAAATTGATGGAGAGGTATGGTCGGCATACTCCACCTCTGCCTCTGCCAAAGCGGTTACGCAGGATGAACACCAGTGCACCGGCTTGCGGCCACGATACAATCCGCCGTTATGGGCAAACTTGGCCAGTTCCAGTGCGGTCTGCCCTTCATATTCGTAGTTCATGGTCAGGTAAGGATTTTCCCAATCCCCCTGGATACCGAGGCGCATAAACTCATCCCGCTGGATGTCCACATATTTGGCGGCATATTCGCGACAGAGCTTGCGCATTTCCAATTTAGAGACCTGACTCTTTTTTGAGCCAAGGTTTTTCTCAACCTGCAGCTCAATCGGCAGACCATGACAGTCCCAGCCCGGCACATACGGGGCGTGAAAGCCTTCCATCCGCTTGACCTTTAGCACAAAGTCTTTGAGAATCTTGTTCAGCGCATGACCGATATGAATATGGCCATTGGCATAAGGAGGACCGTCATGAAGGATATAAAGCGGTTTTTCTTTTCCCTCAGTTTCCTGTTTTTCATATAATCCGCTTTCCTGCCAGCGAGCCAGCATTTCCGGTTCGCGTTGAGCCAGATTAGCTTTCATGGGAAAATCGGTTTTCGGAAGGTTGAGTGTGTCTTTATATTCCATAATGATGCCTCCAAGCATTTCGTCTAAACATGCTAACTTACAGATATGCAGACGGAAAGTCAAGGGCACCGACTATGAGTAATCAACTGATCTCAGGCTTAAGGGCATTGACAAAGTAGAAACATAATCATTATAGTATAGAATATTACCAAGTCTCAGGAGGAAACAGTACGTTATGCCTATGTACGAATATCGTTGTTCAGAATGCGACCACCAGTTTGAGTTGCGTCAGAAATTTTCCGATCCGCCTGCATCTGAATGCCCCAAATGCGGCAGCAAAGTCGAAAAGATGATTTCCAGCGCAGCATTCAGCCTCAAGGGTGGCGGCTGGTATGCCCAGGGCTACTGCCCTAAAACCGAAGCGCCTAAACCTGCCGGATGTGCCGCAGGAGGCTGCTGCGGAGCCTGATAACCTACTTATGCAACTCCCTCAAATCCTCTGAACTTTGTTCGGGGGATTTTTTTTGCCCATACCGGTCAATCCGTCTTTGTATTAAACACACCGGTTGTGTTATAAATTTTTATATTACAGTATTAATCAATGGAGAAGGTCATCATGGCTAAAATCATCGACGGCAAGAAGATTGCCGCAAAAATCAGAAACGAAATAGCAACTGAAGTACTGGAGTTGAAAACAAAAGGAATTACACCAGGACTGGCAGTTGTCCTTGTTGGGGACGACCCAGCCAGCCGGGTCTATGTAAGCATGAAGGAAAAGGCCTGCTACGATGCCGGCATTTTCTCTGATGAATATAAACTTGGCGCAAACGCCAGCGAAGCTGAACTGCTGGCCCTGATAGATAAGCTAAACAACGACAACCGAATTCACGGTATTCTTGTTCAACTCCCTTTACCCAAGCAGATCGATACGGACAAAGTACTGGAAGCGATTTCACCATCCAAAGATGCCGACGGCTTTCACCCTTACAATGTTGGACGCCTGTCCATTGGCAAACCGCTCTTCCAGCCCTGCACACCTTACGGCGTCATGCAGATGTTTAAGGAAGAGGGAATTGACCTGAATGGCAAAGAGGTTGTTGTTATCGGCAGATCCAACATTGTTGGCAAGCCGATTGCCATGATGTGCCTGGCTGAGAATGCCACCGTAACACTCTGTCACTCAAGGACCCATGATCTGCCTGCCGTTGTCCGCCGGGCGGACATTGTTATTGCAGCGGTCGGCCGCCCGGAAATGATCAAGGGAGACTGGATCAAAGAAGGAGCTGTTGTAATTGATGTGGGCATCAATCGCGTCGGCGAAAAAAAGCTGGTCGGTGATGTGGACTTTGCTTCGGCATCAGAGCGGGCTTCAGCAATTACACCAGT
>JBGSQR010000069.1:0-2392 GCA_041737975.1 Geobacterales bacterium
GCAATAACGTTAAAACAGTGAGTCTTAAATGTTACAAATATAAATAAGCGATCCCTTTGTGTGCAAATGCTGTTTGGAATTTACTGACGCAGCCTGGGGGTCCGATCATCATTTATCTGTGTGCGCCAGCAAGTCACACGAATAATTTTAATTAATCCAGTGATGCAGAAGCGTTTCTGGTATTTGGTATTACCAATTATGCCGATAAAACAGTGGTTTATGGGCTTGCGGTTGCTAGGGTAACCCTTGACGCATTGAGGGTAATTATGTATAAAAGTTCTTTTTTATCCAAGAGGAGGAAAAGCTGAAATGTGCTTAACTAGTGAAAAAGTGTCTGCTTCGTCTGAAAAGTATGAAAGTGTAGATCTGATCCTGGATAAAAACGGATATCAGTCAACAAAGCTGATACCTATTCTTCAGGCTGTTCAGGAAGAGTACGGTTACCTGCCTGAGGATGTGCTTTATTATGTTGCCGAAGAGCTGAAAATGCCGGCCGCCAAGCTGTTCGGCGTAGCAACCTTTTATTCGCATTTTGCTATGTCACCGCGTGGCAAAAATATCATCCGCCTTTGCGACGGTACTGCCTGTCATGTCAAGCAGTCGATCCCAATCCTGGAAGCGCTTTATTCGCGGCTCGGCCTTAGTGAAAAGAAAAAAACCTCCGAAGACATGCAGTTCACAATTGAAACAGTAGCTTGTCTCGGTGCATGCGGACTTGCACCGGTTATGATCATCAATGAGGAAGTGCATGGTCAGGTGACCCCGAAAAGCGCGGTTGCCCTGATCGAAGAGCTGATCGCAAAGGAGGCGAACGCATGAGCAGCCCAGAGACCTCCATTCATACATCCAAAAGACGCCGCGTAATCATCTGCGCTGGTACCGGTTGCGTCTCCACCGGCGCCCTCAAGGTGCATCAGGCTTTGATTGAGAAACTGGCCGAAAACAATATTGATATCGATGTGGAACTAAAGCCGGAGAGCAGTAACCTGCATGTATCCAAAAGCGGCTGCCAGGGGTTCTGCCAGATGGGGCCGCTTGTTACCGTACTTCCCGACAATATCCTCTATTCCAAGGTCAAGACTTCAGACGTGGCAGAAATTATTGAAACCACCATTCAAAATGGCGAGGTGATCCAACGTCTGACCTATCAGGATCCGACTACCCATGAACACTGCAAGGGGTATGCGGAAATTCCTTTTTACAAGGGCCAGACCCGCTATGTTTTGAAGGATTGCGGCTGGATTGATCCTGAAGATCTGAATGAATATGTTGCCAACGGTGGTTACCAGGCGGCCAGGAAGGCCTTTCTTGAAATGACCTCCGAAGAAATCTGCCAGGAGGTGCTTGCATCCGGCCTGCGTGGACGAGGCGGCGGCGGGTTTCCTACCGGACGCAAATGGGAAGCCGGGCGTATCCAGCCTTCGGAAAAGAAGTATGTCATCTGCAACGGCGATGAGGGCGATCCGGGTGCATTCATGGACAGAAGCGTCATGGAGGGTAACCCGCACGCTGTTATCGAAGGCCTGATGATTGCAGCACGCGCTATTGGTGCCGATGAAACCTATGCCTATGTGCGCACCGAATATCCGCTGGCAGTCAAGCGCATGTACAAGGCCGTTGCAGATGCCGAAGCTGCCGGGATACTGGGTGAGAACGTGTTCGGCTCCGGACTGGGCATGAAATGTATCGTCATGGAAGGTGCCGGCGCATTTGTCTGCGGCGAGGAAACCGCCATGATCGCCTCCATCGAAGGACTGCGCGGCATGCCGGTTCCCAAGCCGCCATTTCCTGCCCAGAGCGGCCTGTGGGGCAAGCCGACCATTATCAATAATGTTGAAACTCTGGCCCAGATCCCGCGAATTCTGCTGGAAGGTGCCGAGAACTATAAAAAACTCGGTACACCAAGTTCACCCGGCACCAAAACCTTTGCTCTAACCGGCCATGTTGTTAATACCGGCTTGATCGAAGTGCCTTTTGGCACCACTCTGCGTGAAATCGTTCTCAATATCGGCGGCGGTATCACCGATGACGACGGTAATCCGACCAGCGAAGTATTCAAGGCGGTTCAGATCGGCGGACCTTCCGGCGGTTGCCTGACACCGGAAATGCTGGATATGCCGCTGGACTTCGACTCGCTCCGTTCAGTTGGTGCAATGGTAGGCTCAGGTGGACTGGTGGCCATGAACCAGCAGACCTGCATGGTCAGTGTGGCCCGTTTCTTCATGGAGTTTACACAGCGTGAATCATGCGGCAAGTGCGTGCTCTGCCGTGAAGGGACTCGCCAGCTGCTGGCCATGCTGGATGATGTGATTGAGGGGAGGGCAACCCTGGAAACGTTGTCCAACATGGAAAAGCTGGCCAAGGCTGTCCAACTCGGCTCACTGTGCGGCCT
>JBGSQR010000079.1:0-3476 GCA_041737975.1 Geobacterales bacterium
CCACCGGCAATATCCATCTGGGACATGATCCAACCACCAAAGATATCTCCATTGGCATTAGTGTCACTAGGCATTGGAGATGTTCTGAGAAGCAATTCACCTTCCGGATGTATCGTAAGTTCGTTCAATTGGCCTCCTGCTGCAACATGTTAGGGAGTTAATATCAGCTGATAAGCACTTGATATGTTCTCAGCTTATCATAAATCTACAGTTTAATATCCTGTTAGAATATTCGAAATTATTCTTAAGAAAAGATCCACATTGACATATTGTTTTTCATATATTATGTTTATAGCATACTAACTATTCAAAGGAGAAAATATGAAGGATATCCTGATCATGATTGCAATAGTTGCCGCCTGGTTTGTTCTGCAGAAATACATATTACCGGCTTTTGGGGTCCGTACCTGAATGTCCAACTCCTGTGACCTCGGGGACCGAGGTACTAAAAAAACTGATTCAACTGAAGATAAAAACGAGCAGCAAAAGCATTAATCACTTCTTTTACAATAAAGGCCGCTGGTAGCAGATACCAGCGGCCTTTATTTCTAAATTAATACAATAACTCTACCGCAAACCGTACAACTGCCTGTAAATCGCCGCTGAAGCGTGAATTTTCTTCACGTAGTCACGCGTCTCCTGATAGGGAATGTTCTCAATGAACTCATCCTTTTTGAGCCCCTTCATATTCTTTCTCCAGCGTTCAACCGCCCTGGCTCCGGCATTATAGGCTGCCAGCGAATAGGTCACATCATTATCGTAACTCTTCATCAGGTCGCGGAAATGTTTAGTGCCCAGTTTGATGTTATACTCCGGAACAATCAGGCGTGTAACATCAAACTTGCCCTTTTCGCGTGAAGTCTCCTTAGCCGTTGCCGGCATCAACTGCATCAGGCCAACAGCACCAACCGGGGATTTAACTGCAGGCGAGAAGCTGCTTTCCGCTCGCATCAAAGCATGAATCAACCCTTCTGACAGGTTGTTAGCACCAGCATATTTAGCAACAAGGGCCTTATAGGGCATAGGATATCCGGCCGTCCAGAGAGGAAGCGAGGCCGTATCCCATTTTACCGGCCGGTTCTGTAGAAACAGATAAATGGCCGAGCCATAATCGGTCATTTCCAGGTACTGTTTGGCCAAACCTGGAAAAAGAGTTTTCTTGTCTCCGGCCTTTTTACGCGCAGCAGCCATCTCGGATCTCGCCTCTTCCAGCATTCCCATGGCAGCCAGCAGCCGGGCTTTATCAAAAGTTGACGGCAACTGGCCATCTATCAACATTTCACGGCTTCCAATCTGTTCACGCGTATCTTTTATTCCACTGCTTTCCCTGTACCAAGTAGCATAAAACCCGGACGGATATTCATCCTGTACCATGTTAAAAATATTGGCCGCTTCAATATTGCCATTGTTTTCCAGTGATCTGGCATACCAGTACAGAGCTTTTTCCCTGAAGGCCTCATCCCTAGTAAGACTTCTGAATGACTCTGCAGCAACAACAAAATCACCTGCAAGATAACGGCACCAGGCACCTCCCCAGGCTGCTTTCTGCATCAGTTTGGAACCGGGAAAACCTGTTGCAACCTGTTCATACAGTTTGGCTGCTTCAAGATAACGCCCCATCCCTTTTCGAATTGCAGCAGCTTCCAGCAGAGCATCATCAGCAAATGACTGTTTTTTCCCCTCAGCCACCAATCCCATGAAAAGAGCAAAAGCCGGTTCGTCCAGATCTTGCCGGTCCAGCGATTTGGCCTGCCAGAAACGGGCTTCAGACTGGACAGCTGGCAATGAACTTGCTGCAGCTCTGGCCAAAGACTTTTCGGCAGCTTTCCAGTTGCGTAGCTTGAATTGAGCCATACCGGTGCGCAGGTCAACCCTGGCAACTACAGACGCAGGCTGACCATTCAGGGAAATTGACTGCAGAATCTGCAGCGACTGTGAAAACTCATTCTGCGAATATAGTGTTGATGCGCGGCGAATCAGCTCTTCGGCTGTGTATCCGGCAACCTTGATTCCGGCCTTCTCAAGTTCCTTCAATCTTTCACCAGAACGTTTGGCCTGAACAGACGCCGGATTATTCAGCCAAATGCTGCGGTAAACCAGCGCCGCTCCGCTACTGTCTCCGGTTTCTTCACGGCTGCGGGCCGTCTGAAAAAGCACATCTACGGAATCAGCTCCGGAAGGATACTTTTCCACAAACTTCTGGCAGACCGCCAGCGCCCCCTTGTAGTCCCCGGCAGCAATAAAAACATCAACGTACAGTTTATCGGCACGCCTTATCAGCTGTGAGGAAGGGTAGTTTTTACCAACCGAATAAGCCTTGGCTGCTGCTTCTACGTAGTTTTTCAACTTCAGCTGTGATTCCGCCTGATAAAGTGCCGCATAATCGCCAAGTAAGGGAAGCTTTTGCTCTGCCTCTTTCAACAGCGGCAGAGCCGCATCATATTTGGCAGCGCGTAAAGCACTGACGCCCATTAAAAAGGTGCGTTGACCGGATTCTGAAGACTTCTGGGCCAAGGTAAAACTGTCATTGTAAGACTTCTCACGAAACTGTGCCGCAGCACGTGAAAAGAAATCGTTGGAGCCAGCTGAATGGGCTGCAATGGCAAACAGTGAAACACCTGCCAGAGCCATGGATATGGATTTGAGATTAAGTTGAAACATGCATCTGCCTTTCGCGTAAAAACGGGTCATGAGCGGCTGCCCAGGACCCGTTCAAAAAATTAATGGTATTTAGTAAGTTAGAAGTTGTTTTCTGCGCTTTTCTGGCAGAAAACAACTTCGTTAACACACTTATCCTGTTTATAAGGGGCAGACCGAAGGTTGAAGGCCATAGCTGAACATAATGAATTTCAAGCTACACCTACAGCTTGCGCCTCACCAACTCCTCCTGATAAAACTTCTTGTACAGGTCTTCCCAATCACGGCTGCCGGGGGCCCTGTTCTTCAACTTGGACCGAACAGAATCATCAATTTCCTCAATCACACTGAAATAAGCGGTCAATGACTGTTTAACCCGATTCAGGGCGCGCCCCTCGTCAGTAACATCCACCAGGTCGTCACGCCACAAACGCTCAATTATTTCATGGGCCAGATTTGATATGCGGTCTTCAGATAGCGACATACGGTATCTCCTATAAAACTATCTTGCGATCCTTGGCCAGTTTTTCCTTGATCATCCTCAACATCTTGCGTCGGTCGATGTCGGCAGCACCACGCCCCATGGCCGATATTGTTTCATCCAGCATTTTTTCTGCATCACGTTCCAGAGTTTGTTCGCGGTTTATATCAAGCACGATCGTCTTGACAATGCCGTCAACCGCAGCCTTGCTGTCGCGACGCGGCACAACCAGGCTATCCGCAACCAGGTCGCTGTAAACCTTCTCTGCCAGACGCTTTATTTGATCTTCTTTCAGTCGCATAGGCCCCCGTGCTGCTCTTAGTATCTCATTTAAACTTTGAAGGGCCTGCTTTGAGGC
>JBGSQR010000537.1:0-3427 GCA_041737975.1 Geobacterales bacterium
TTCATTGAACTAAAGAAGTCCATTTAGCTCCCCACTTTCAATGCTGCCTTGATTCCCTCAAACTTCTTGGAAATCATCTGTACAGAAGCATTAAACATGATCTGGTTTTCAACCATCCGGCTCATTTCGTTCTCAATTTCCACTGAGTTCCCGTCTTTGCCCGGAGACTTGGAAGGGGTTTCGACTACTTTTCCGCTTACAGACTGAATACGGCTTGCCGCACCTTTGAGAGGTATGTGCCTGCTGTTGGTGATCATCTGACCGCTTTTTGCATTACCCTTCAGAGCTCCCTGTAATTCTGATTCGAAGTTGAGGGCCTTTGGAGTAAAATTTGGTGTTTCAGCATTGGCTATATTTGAAGAAATAAGATTCTGATTTTTTGCTCGTAGATCAATACTCTTGCCGAGTACTTCTATAGTAGAGCTGAAAATTCCTTGCATGGAAGCGCACCCCCTTCACACATAATATCGCCCATATCTATGCAAGATATATACCTCTTTTTAATGCGGGCAACCAATGGCCGCAAACCATTAAAAATCCGTACGCAAGAAGTCCAAATGATGATTTGGTGACCCAAATTAAGCCGACTAAAGTGTCATGGATTTGACTTTGTCATGAATATGACAAAACAAGACGGGTGACCGATATTTATTCAATACAGAAGACAACTCGTTTCAAAAAGATTCCAGCGCCTGTTGGGCAAGTTTCTGCCAGTCCGGATCTTTACTTTTTTTGACAAGTTGCTCAAAAAAGTCACGGGACTGCTTAACCTTTCCCTCCTGCCGGGAAATCATCGCGGCCTTGTAAAGTATTTCATCGCTTCTGACACTTTCAGGCAGCTTTGTGGCAGCCTCTAGCAGACGCAAAGCTCCTTTACGATCATTACTATTTTCCCGTGCCGAAGCTGCCACCAGATAGGCATCCGGTTGCAAACGCTCTGAACGTTCAGGCCTGGACAAGAATAAATCCATTGACTTTACAGATGGAGCAAAACTCTTCAACTCATACAAAGATTTACCGAGGTAATAATAACTATCGGCGAGTTTTGCACTCTCGCCCTTGTTAAGAAGCCAATTCAACGAATTTTTGGTTTCCTGATATTTACCTGCGTTGAAATTAAGTGCGCCAAGCTTCTCCCACATTATTCTGACATGAGGATGCGTCGGGAATTTCTGCAGAAAACTACGCATACTTTTCTCAGCCAGAACATTATCGCCAAGCAATTCCGAATTCTCAGCTATTGACTCATACAGGAATGGCGCTCCCGGCGCAGCCCACTGGCGCTCCAGCATTGAACTAAACAGCCTGACAAGCTCTATGGGTCGCCCAACCTCATCATAAGCTTTCTTTACCTTAGACAGAAAATCCGGCACATCAATACAGCTGGCAAGATATTCCTGATGCTCTTCGGCAAAGCGTATCAAGGCAGCAGGATCTTTATCCAGTGCACCCTGACGATAGGAAAGCCCCACCAGGACCTCCCGAATAGTTCGGCAAACCGTCGAATAGGCTCCGCGAGGAAATTTTTTCTGGAACTGCATTACCTGACGAAGAGCAACAGTGGCGTCTCCATGGATCGACTCAAGCAACATGAATTTAAATAGTGACTCTTCCCGTAAATCAATATCACTGCTTCTACTGGAAATATCCTGATAACTTCCAGCTAATCCGCTAAAATGCCAAGGATTTGCCTCCATAAACTCACGATCGTTAAGCCTCAACTGAGCCATTAAACTGGCTTTGTTATCCTTGAAATTTTCAGCAACAGTTAGATATACTGCAAGAGCTTCCTTTTCATGCCCCTGTCTCATAAGTATATCCGCCAGCCTGACCAGCAGTACCGGAGCATACTTTTTATCGGCCAGACGCCCGATAAGCCCTGCCAGCATAAGGCGCGCAACCGCAAGATCTCCACTGCGAGCAATGCTGTCACCATAATAAAATGTAACGCCAGGATTAAAGTTCAGAAAATCAGCCCAGAGTTTTTCCGCTTCACGAAATGCGGCTAGTGCCTGCGGGTATCTCTGCAGCTTATAATATGTTTCACCAAGCCGGTATAGTGCTAACGACCTGATTGCTCCCGGCTTTGAAGCAAAGCCTGCAAAAACTTCCTCAGCGTCTGTCAGATACCCCTTATAAAGGGCCGCCTCCGCAGCAACAAAAGCTTTGACACCCTCTTCATCCAGCAATGTTTTAAGGATTTGCCGATCTGTGGGAAGAAAAACAATATCGGATTTCAGCGGCGGATCGAAATCTCTGACCAGCTTTTCCACGCCATTCCAAATTTTTTCACGCCCTGGAAGATAAGAATTCACAGCCGATCGGCTGACTTTATTGCCGATCTCCAGCGTAATTGCACTGACCTGCTCATTGCTGATATCCCGCCAGCCGGCGCCACCGGCAATTTGGAAAGTCACCAGCAGATTGTCACCACGTTTGGTAAAAACGATCCCGCCGATATTTGCATCGGAATATTTACGGTGTTTTCGAAAAAGCGTACCGTCCGTATCAGCAATAATGATACGCAGTTTGTTGCCGGGAAGAGATGAAATTGTATAGGCGGTGGGGTTTTCAAGCTTGATACTGATCCGTGTGAAATCCTTTTTGGGACGGATATCCATACGGTAGAAATTGTTTGGAACAGCGGCACTTGCCGGACTTATATTCGTAAGAAAAAATAGCACGACCAGCAATACAGAAAGGATCAGTTTTGGCACATTAGAATATCTTACACGCACGGTCATCCTGATGACTCGACACATACCAAGACACCAATCTCCGTTTTTGCGGAGCCTTAGTCCGTCAACTTGCAAAACTTGCGTACCTTTTTTTCCAACTCTTCACTGCTGCATGGCATGATCAGGATATCGCGGGCACCATATTTAAGTGCTTTCAATGCTGCCGTCCTGGTCCAGCGCTGTGCGCTCATAATTATGGGCGGCGGCGAATCCTGACGCATGGCATTGACCTTGATACAGACCGCCAACTCCCGGTCGTCAGCATCCAGAGAGCAGATAATTACCAACCTTACATTTCTGCCACTGAACAACTCTTTGATATCCGCATTAAGCATCCCTTCGACAATTTTAAAACCAGTGAACTTTATGGCTTCCACAATCAATCGACGGGCGTCTTCATCGTCCTCAAGCACAACAATACTGTCCACACCTGCATCAACAGCAGACAACTCTCCAGCCTCAGAACCCCTGACTGAAGAAACTTCCGGCTCCTCATCTTCAGGTTCCTCCTGTAGCGGCTCTGGGGGCGCTTCAACTGGTGGATCAAACAGATTGCCAAGAGCTGCCGGAATCATCACATCAAGATAATTCATTTCCTGACCGCCCATATCCAGCTTGGATCTGAACATGAGGTATTCCCCTTCGGGAATCGGCATCGTCATCAACGAGCCCAACGACGAACCCCGCAA
>JBGSQR010000118.1:0-6654 GCA_041737975.1 Geobacterales bacterium
GCTACGCCCGGCGCTACTTCCGTGGTTTTCCTTCCTGCCTTTATCTGAAGTGCTATCGTTGCCCCGCATGTAATTGTGTCCTCACCCTGCGTCCTGACAGCCATTTCCCCCGAATCCGAACAGGTAGAGAGATGATCCGCAACCATATTGAGCACCGCCATACCTTGGGGCACTGGCCCCGCTCCGACCTTCTTCGTTCCAACCTGCGTTACTGGTGGAATAACCTGACTCGCCGCACCTGCGCTTTCCTGACCAACTGCTGGTGTGATGGCTTTCTGGCCGCCTTCGATCAGTTGGCAGCTTTGGGCAAGGCACCGGTCAGTTGGTTAAGATAATCCGGTGCTGCCGGTCATGTTATTGCCACCCCAGTGACCTTGGCCGGCGACCGCTTCCAACAGGTGATATATGGTTTCCCAAATCACCTGAAAGGAGCGGTACCATGACAGAAGAGCTACAAAAACAGGTTGCAGTCTTCAGGTTCGGTATAATCCACGACCTGGTAGGCGGTACGCGGTTGGAACACGGCGAGCGGGAAGAACTGCTGCGGGAGAAGTGCGACCGCAAGTGGGCCATTCCCGGTTCGCACCGGAGCCGTATCAGCCGCGGCACGATTCTGCGTTGGCTAAAACTGTACATCGACAGCGGCAACAAACTGGAATCCCTGTATCCCAAACGGCGCGACGACAAGGGACAGGGACGTGTTCTGGACGATGATACCTGCCAGGCACTGATAGCGTTACGGCATCAGTTGCCAAAGCTTCCTGTTCCTGAGTTGGTCAAGACCATGAATGAGCGTCGGTTGGTAACCAGCGGTACTACCCTGAACCTGACAACAGTCTATCGGCTGCTGCACAACCACAATCTGATGGCCAGGGAACAACCGGCTGCCGTTGACCGGCGCAAGTTTGAAGCAGAATTGCCCAATGACCTGTGGCAGTCGGATGTCATGCATGGCCCGCATCTGCTGCAAGGCGGCAAACTGCGCAAGAGTTACCTTATCGCCTTTATCGATGACCACTCCCGGATTATCCCCCATGGACAGTTCTATCACTCGGAGGCGCTGCTGCCTTTTCTCGATGCCTTTGCCACTGCCTTGAGAAAACGGGGCTTGCCGGTAAAGCTCTACGTCGACAATGGTTCCGCCTTCCGTTCCCGCCATCTGGAATATACCTGTGCTTCACTGGGCATCTCGCTAATCCATGCCCGCCCCTATACTCCGCAAGGGAAATGTAAAATCGAGAGGTTTTTTAAATCAGTACGAACCCGCTTCCTGCCTGTGTTTAAAGGAACAACCCTGCCGGAAATCAACGAGGCCTTTGCCCTGTGGCTCGAGCATGAATATCACGGCCGCGTCCACAGCTCCACCGGTCAGACCCCCTTCGACCGTTTTACCCGTCAGATGCATTGCCTGCGCGGGGCGCCTGATAATCTCATGGATCACTTCCGCACGACCGTCCGGCGCAGGGTCAACAAGGACCGCTCCGTCATTGTAAACCGCCGCCTGTATGAGGCACCGGTGGCCCTGATCGGTAAGCGGGTGGAGATCCTCTATCATGAAGACGCCCCGGAACTGGTTGAGATCCGTTGTCAGGGCGATTCATACGGTCTTCTGCGGCAAGTGGACCTGCATGTGAACAGTCGGGTAAAACGCGACAAGAACGGCCAGGTAGAACTGGTAAGCGACAGCACCGGAAGTGGCGGACTGTTATGGGAGGATACCTGATGGATGCCAGCTACCGTCAATTCTTCGCACTGCAGAAAGAGCCCTTTGGATCCGATATCCCTCGGAAGGATATCATGTTGACTAAACCTCTCTGCGCCACAGAGGAGCGGATTCAATATGCCCTGCGCCTCGGCGCCGTCGTCCTGGTCACCGGAGAGATCGGCAGCGGCAAGTCCACCACGCTGCGCTATGTCCTCGGCGGTCTGCATCCTTCAGAACACAAGGTCATCTTGGTTACCGCCACCTCGGGATCCATACTGGAACTCTATCGCCAGATCCTGGGGGAACTGGGTAATGAAATCTGCGGATCGTCCCGTGCGCTGATGACCAAAACCATCAAGCAGGAAATCCTGGAGTTGACTCTCGGTAAAAAGATGAAAGTGGTGCTGGTGATCGATGAGGCCAGCCTGCTCAGGCTGGAAGTGTTTGCGGAGTTGCATACCCTGACCCAGTTCGAGCAGGACTCAAAACCATGGCTCCCCATAGTCCTGGCCGGACAGGCCAACCTGGTGGAGAATCTGCATTACCGCACATCCATGCCACTGGCAACCAGAGTCGTGGCCAGAAGCCATCTCAAAGGCGGCGACCAGGAAACCATGGCCGCCTATCTGAAACATCACCTTGCCATTGCCGGAGTTACTCGAATGCTCTTTGACGATACCGCAATTACTGCAATCCATCAGGGGTCGGGCGGGCTCTACCGCAAGGCCAACCATCTTGCAAGAGGATCGCTGATAGCTGCAGCAAAAACGGATTCGGCAAGCGTCACCGCAGAGCATGTCCGTATTGCCGCTACCGAATTACTATGAACAGGAAGGGAAAATATATGAATATCTATGAAGAGCAACACCTTGAACAAAAGCTGGATGCAATAACCGATCAGATCGGTCATCTACTGTTAGATATTATACTCGTCAGCGTAAAGCAGGTGTCCAGAGAGTATCAATCATACGAAGATATCGAAGACTCCAGACGACCAGCGATACCAGACCGAGACAAAAACGACCTCTTCTGAAATGCTTGGGGCCGGGAAAAACCGGCCCCAAAGTGTATGCGTCTCAATGACTGTGGAAATACGGTCATTCGGTCAAAATAATCAGGGAATTCAAGTCCAGATAATCTGGTGATCAACACGTCAGGAGTTGAACTTGCTCCGCTTACCATGCCGCTGGCAGAAGCCCGTGAACCGTTCATCTTTGTCGATCTTCCCGAGCTGAGTTTCAAGCGACTGCCGGCGATGGTGGCTGATGCCCTGCCGGATGATTTCGGCAATGCCCTGATTGATGCCTGGATGGCAAGCAAAGGTATCGATAAAAAACTGGTGACGCCTCTTGATCGCTTGGCGTACATGGGCAAGCGCGGCATGGGAGCCCTTGAATTCAAGCCGGCCCGCACACCGGCCATTGCCAGCAGCACCGCCATCAAGCTCTCACGCCTGGTCGAAAGTGCCCGTCAGGCTGTTCATGGTGAACTTGGTTCAGACCACCTTGCCAAAGCAGCTCTTGCGCAGATTATTCAGGTCGGCACCTCGGCGGGCGGCGCACGGGCCAAGGCGGCTATCGCGTGGAATCCGGAGACTGATGAGATCCGACCGGGACAGTTTGATGTGGAACCCGCCTTTGAAAACTGGCTGCTCAAATTCGACGGTATGGGTGCCGACCGGGAGTTGGGCGGTTCACAGGATTATGGCCGGATCGAGTATGCCTACTACCGGATGGCTAGTGCCGCCGGCATTACCATGTCACCCTGTCGCCTGCTGGAAGAGAATGGCCGGGCTCACTTCATGACCCGGCGCTTTGATCGTGACGGGAACCACAAGCATCATCTGCAATCACTCTGCGCCATGGCGCATCTGGACTACAAACAGAAGGCGACCCACGATTACAGCCAATTTTTGCAGACCGTTGTCCGTTTGGGCCTTGATTATGCTGCACTCGAAGAAGCATTCCGGCGGATTGCATTCAACGTAATGGCGGTAAACTGCGACGACCACACCAAGAATATATCCTTCATGCTGCGGGAAGGTGGGCAGTGGGAACTGGCACCGGCATATGATGTAACATACGCCTTCAATCCATCCGGCGAGTGGACCTGGCAGCATCTCATGGCGGTGAACGGTAAATTTACCGGCATTTCTCAGGCGGATCTGCTGGCGGTTGCCGATCGGTTCGGCGTCGGCACCGCACATAAGGTTATCAGGCAGGTGCAGGATGCCGTTGCCGCTTGGCCTGATTTTGCCGGACAGGCCGGGGTAAGTCCAGTCGAGAGCAACAGGATACGTGAACACCATTACCTGCTGTAGGGTGGCTGAACTTTTCCGATTTGTGGAGGAAGTTGCCAAGGAATTACTTGTTGCAATTCACCGTTTATTAGAGTTTTATACAGGCAGATTTGCTACGGATGTATCTGTTGCATTTTAACAACGATTAAATTTTGGTGGTGTTTTTAATGGCGTCCAACATGTACCCATGTAATAATATACATAATATTAAAATGTTACGTGGCTGTACAAAGTCGGTAGGGGACGCCAAACTTCAATAAGGTCACTTTTCGCAAGAGAAGTGGCCTTTTTTCTTTTGTACTCATCATTAGTTTGTGCAAGTAAATCAAATGGTTGTCGGAAGCTTAATGTTAGCTCTCCACCCGCCCAAGTCGAGTTCGAGTACACCGAAACAAGCAACTTTCGTTTTCTGCTGTAACTCGCGCAGAGTACAGCCCGGCGGCCTTTTGCGCGAGTTCGAGTAAACGTTTGCCGCTGTCAATGTTGCCCTCTTTTTCTCCTGCCAACTGCTCCATTCTGAACTTCATATCTGTTAAATCACTTCTGAATTTTTTGCTCAATCTTGTAAACTCTTCATCACTGATAACACCGTCAATCTTGTCTATTTACATCTTCTACAAGCGGTCTTCCAGGCGTTGCTTCTGCTGAGTATGTGTAGCCACCGCTGTTTTCTGCTTTCTGCCATTGATGCGCCCATAATCCATATTTTGATCCAGTATTAAACGTCTGAAGTTTATCAAATTGAAAAAGTATTTATCATTTAAGGAAGTAGCAAAATATCTGAACATGAATCAATTTATTAGCTATAGAAGAATTTCACTATTAAACTCCGGCAATAGATAACATTTTATTGCCTGGTTAATATTGTCACAGCTTTGGCATGGTAATTGATAGATTGTTGACGACTCTATGTGCCGAGAATAAAGATTTACCTGCTTTGGTGCATGCTGGAGGCGCTGTATATAACCACCGCTAAAAACATTTCAGACAATCCGTAGTGGATCACTGAATCACCAGATGAAACCACTAGCGTGACCAACTGAAAAATAATTCTAGTTCTGATTTATAAACCAAAAGTGAGGGTAAATGACCACGCCGAATAACTCAAAATCAATCAAAAAAGTCAACGAACAAATCTATAACTTGTCTGCACAGCATTCTGAGATGCTTCTGGCATCCATGATGGACGGTTTTCTGACTGGCGGCAAAAAAGCGCTTCTCCCGCAAAACATGCCAGACATGATGATCCAGCAGCTACAGGTCAATGTTCATGCTTTGCTGACTGAAATCCCGGCGGAGCAGGCACCACTGTGGTTTGCGGTAGTCGCTCTAAGCGGTTTTTTTGATGGTATTAGCGATAAGGGTGAACTGCAAAAGACAGTTACAATTGAGTCACTTTTCGAAAAGTCGATCGAGATCGGTTCTCCACGGTTCGCTGAATGCTGTGTTTCGTTTGGGAACTACGTCTTGTTGGAGGGAATGTTGCCGTCGTTGATTCGCGTGAATGCGCCTAGACCATTCAGACTGCCAAATGTTGATCGGGTTTTGACGACCTATGAATACTACACAGAGGCATGGGGTCGAATTGTGGCCAGCGCCATGCCGGGCCTGCGGGAAAACATACCAGTTTGGCAGGAAAACGAAACCATTGCGGACCTGCTGACCAAGTCGGACAAAGTCAGGGCGGGGGTTTGCTGATAGTGTCAATCGTCTGCATTGATTGATCCGGCAGTGCCCCACCCCTGTTTGACTTGCCTTGAAGGTAATCTCAATATGTTATGAATGTGAATCAGCTTTCAATTAAGACCCACTATCAGAGTCTAAGCCTGACCCAGGCCTTGCTTTAGCATTCTGCTTTTACAATAAACTGAAAATAAAGGTGGGGTACCAAGGACGCCTATGCAGGGTCAAACTAAAAGTCGATTACCCCCCAGTTATAGCTTCCACCATTAGAGGCACGCCAAACTTCAATATGGTCACTTTTCGCAAGAGAAGTGACCTTTTCTTTTGATTCTTAGAGTCGGTTTGCACCTGCAAATCATAAGGTTTTATATTTGGACTTGGCTAAGATCTTCCAAAAGCTGAGTTATGGCGAACGGAGAAATATAACCATCAAATTTTATAAAACAGTCTGTTCAGAGTTATGACTTTTGAAGTTGCAAAAGGTATGAAAAGTATAAAAACCATAAAAATCTTAGAATAACAACCGACCCAATCTGAGTTTATCAGATCTCCTGTTGCGGTCCATATTCCATAAACACAGCAAACAAATATAATATGGGTCACTATGGCCATCAATATTATATTCAAATAACTGCTGCCGCTCTGCTTTGCATCTTCTACCACTGAGCTACTTTCCATTTCCATCTCCTCTGTTTTTGCGTTCAATGATCTGACCAGTGCTTACTTCAACTAAAACTGAACATAAATTGAGTAGCTCAGCCTTGCCAATACTTACGAGATCACTTTATCGCCACACCTATCTTGGATCAAGTCAATGTCTGGTAAATAGGGGTAACCCCAACGATAGTGTAACCAAGTATCAAATTTAAAAATAATCCTCTAATACACAAATAGTTATATCAACTTTCCACTCTTATTTTCCTGTCAGCTATTTTTCCGGTATTGCAGAAGCACCAAACTTTCGAGA
>JBGSQR010000119.1:0-4409 GCA_041737975.1 Geobacterales bacterium
TCTCGAAAGTTTGGTGCTTCTGCAATACCGGAAAAATAGCTGACAGGAAAATAAGAGTGGAAAGTTGATATAACTATTTGTGTATTAGAGGATTATTTTTAAATTTGATACTTGGTTACACTATCGTTGGGGTTACCCCTAATAGACTCCAACAGGGCCTCACAAATAAGATATTCATCAGTGACATACTCAGGGGTAGACTCCTTCCGCTGGATCAGCCTGACAGTGCCGTTGCAGGACAAAATGCCGATGCCGTCTTTTGCTGGAGTTGCTACAAAATGACGTCCGATTTCCTCGGCTCGCTTTATTACGAGATCCATGTGGTATGTGCCGCGTACAGGATGAAACGGCATGTCACCATCTGGAGCAGTGAGGGCACCCGGATAAAGCGTGAGACTGTATTTCCTTCCGTCGCTTGATGCCCATGTTGGTACTTTGCCGTCTTCAAATCGCCACAGGCGCCGATTGTCATCATTTTCTATATGCCACCCCATGACAACAGCCGCTATCTCGGCCGACATAGCCGGTTCATTTTTCAGGATGTGCTCTTTTGCTTCAGGATCTTCGAGAGAGCTTTTGCCTTTTCCAGTACGGCCCATAAAATATGTATGTTTTTTCCTGTCTTCGTCATTAATATAAATATCTATCTTTTGCCCTTTGCTGCCCATGAAAGTCAGGTCAACATCTTTAGCAGCCTGTTTCCCTGCAACAGCAACCAGTGCATCCCAACAATTGAACCCCATGGCCTTGGCCACCTGGTTGTAAGTCTGGCCGATTGATAACCGGTTCTCTTGTGGGAGCTGGAGTCTATACTCCTTAACGACTGTCTTAATCTGCTCAACGGCGGCCTGCGAGTCAGGTTTGGGCAATGAGACAATGATGGTAGCAGGTAATATAGCTGACGTTTCAACTTGGGAAGCACCATTTGGTTTTGGACATGACGCTGTGACAAATAGATCAGGCATTATATCAACTGTCCACTGCCACGGGCTCTTAAGATCAGTGTCTTTCACTTGACACAGATTCTTATTGAGCATGTTGAGACGGTAGCCACGGGCTAAAGCAGCTTCATATTCGGGACCTGTTGGCGCATCCGGAGAGCTTGGTTTTGGAAGAGTGGAAATGAAACCCGAAGGGAGTGTTGAAGGTTCTAAGTGTAATTTAAAGTTTGCATTTGCGCGGATAATATCACCAGCGCCTTCTGGTAAATCCAGTTTGGGGAGTATAAACTCGGTGGATTTACCCTCTTTATCCGCAACCTGCATTAAGCTATTTATCAATTTGTCTTCACCATGGGGATCAACCATCTTCTCTGCCTTTGGATCTGAAAATATAATATTTAACCCTGCCGCAAGATCGGCTTCTATCATTTGCTCCATAATTTCACTTAAACCAGGCCTGCCTTGAGTAGGTTTGGCAAAAGCTTTCCCGTATTTTGTCGTTCCAACCACAAGCTTATGACCAGGCTCCACATCTGTCACCAGTAACTCACCCCTACCGTTTGACAGCGGTTCTGAGGTGATATTGCCATCACGAATAGCTGCTTGGGCGATCTTTATTAATTCATCAGCGGTCTTCATAGCTGTTTCCTCCAGGGCGCAATAGCGCCTTTGTCTTGCGGAGAAACACCTTCTAGGGGGAAACAGAGAGGTGTTTTCCAACCCAGCCGAGAATTTTGATTTCAGTTGCCTGTCATTACCGAACGTTCTCGACCCAATTAGAAAACAAGGGGGTGAGCGAACCACTTAACCATACGTCAATGACGCGCAGGCGGCCGGTGGGTTCAACCTTAAAATGATCATATATGGTAATTAGTACCGTGTCAATGAGTTTGGATAATAAACCTTTTATTTACTTAAAGGGCTTTTGTTTTAATATTGCCTTAAACCCATATTTGTGTATAATTGGCTTATAGCGTTATTTGTCGAAAACGCCAATAAAGTGAAGAGGTGCAATATGGCAAGAAAACCAAAAGGCTTGATTGAGTTCGAAAACCCAGAAACACGCGAAAAAATGAATTTTCTTGCCTCACAATATCCTGACAAAGGCACTCAACAGATACTCGATCAGGCTGTAAACTGTCTTTTCCAGGCTGAAGCTGAGAACATCCAGAGGAATCTGGCCAGGCTTATGGGTAAAGAATAAATCGTGAATCGCATAAAGTAAGTAGAGGAGGACATAATGTTCAGTTTTATATTCACAGCTTTAGCTATTGGAATTAGTTCCGGTGTAATTGGAATTACGATGGATAACTATGGTGTGACATCTCATATTGCTTATTACTTTTTAGGTGTAGGAACTGTTATATTGGCCAACATTATAGCGTTGATTTTGGAGAAGAAAAACTCCAATAGAATTGAAACCTAAATAAAGCGTTTAATTGCAATAAAGTCCAGAAATGCAAAACGTGCAATAAGTGACATAAACGCAATAAAGTACAATTTTGACCACACGATTTGAAGCCGGATCGCTCTTTTTACAACACTCTGATATGCCCTTAACGGAGATCGGCCTTTAGAAGCGATTTTTGGAGTTTGGGGTATATTTTTTATCATTTCACCAATCTTAACTTTTATGTAATAGTTAAGACTGTATATACAATACCAGTGTTTATGCGGTTTTCCGAGCCTCTTAAAAAATTGCTTCAAAAATGAGTCTTAACAATTGACAGATTGCTTTAAAAAGTTAAGACTGAATGTATGGAGAGTATGACTAATGTCTAAAATCATTAATCCGGAAAAGCAGGAAAGCAAAAACCCGAATCACCCAGAAAAAGGCGATAGCGTAAAAGTCGAACCGATTCGAAATCAGAAGGACATAAAGCTCATCAAAAAACACCTTGAAGATAAGCCGAGGGATCTGGCAATTTTTGTTACCGGTATAAATACAAATCTTCGTGGAGTTGATCTGCTTAAACTTAAGGTTGGTCAGGTGCGTTATATGGAAGTTGGTGACAACTTCTCTGTGAAGGAAAAAAAAACATCGAAGGCCAAAATGATTTCAATGAATCCTACCGTGCATAAAGCCATCCAGGATCTATTGGCCACCATGCCCAAAGCACAAGATGATGATTTCCTTTTTCTGAGTCGCGAGGGTCGCAACAAAAAGCTGACGACCCCTTATCTCAACAACCTGGTCAAAAAGTGGTGCAAAGAGATTAATCTGAGAGGAAACTACGGGGCACATACTCTCCGTAAAACATTTGGTTATCATCAGCGGGTAGCCTTCAATGTCGACATTCCTACGCTGATGGTAATGTTCAACCATGCCTCTCAGAAACAGACGCTTGATTACCTTTGTATACAGGATTCCGAGATTCACCTGGCTTACATGAATGAGCTTTAAAAAGTACCAGTCATAATAATGTAAATTATAATGCGTAACTATCAAAACAAGGAGCAAATATTGGGATGGGACGTATAAGAAATAATAATGAATCTAAAATCAAACTGTTCCGTGTCTGTAAAAAGCGGAACAAAAACATCGAGCCCTATCTTGTAAATTCTACAACAGAAGATGGTGAAGTTATAAATAGTCTTCAATATCTCAAACCCTATTCCAATTACGACTATTTTTTAACTTGGGAAGCTGCTCACCAGCATATGATTAAAAAGGCTGAGAGCGATATTGAACATGCTCAGAAAATACTTGATAATTGTAAATTAAAACTCAATGTAATTAAAGGCATGAAGAAGCCAGTAAGCAGTAACAATATACTTTGAAATATATAAGGCTAGTTAATGTCCCGACAAAAAACAGCTCTACATTCTATTGTTGGTCAAGCTCCAGTAACAGCAATTTCAGTTGAGCTCCCAATTAAATCAATTGATCTTTTGCTTAAAATTGAGAATGGTTACATGTCAAAAAACGATTTGCGACTGCAGCTTTTTGGCCTGGAATTCCCGGTGGAAGTTATTATCGCATTTTGTGGGGATGATGCAGTTAAAGAGAAGAACATCCTCAAGCTTTGGAGCAGTCTCGGCGAGACTTACCCTGAATATTTTCAAAAGTACATTGACGACTGTATCAAAAGGATTAATGAGTACCAAATAAAACAGGAGTTGTATTTGGAAGCTCTGCAAAAACAACAAAAAACTTATTTGAAAAACATCAAGAGTTCTGCGTAAAGTAGCACAGTAATATTCCTAAAGGATTCCATATAATGAGCAGAGAATAAAATGTTATCGCAGCATTCTTAGTTTGTAGCTGCATCAATGTAATCTCTTGTGGTGTTTTATTCGGCTTTGACATCCCTTCGCTAAAAACACACGTGAACAACGGCTTTGCGTGAAGCAATCGGGGAGAGTGTGAAATGAAGAAAAGTGATAACTATCTGAAAATTGTTCAATGGTCCGAAGAAGACAACTGTTATGTCGGTACCTGCCCCGGTCTGATCGCCGGCGGTGTTC
>JBGSQR010000544.1:0-4155 GCA_041737975.1 Geobacterales bacterium
ATGATACTAATACAAATATTTTAGTTTTACAATGACTTGACTTGAAGCACCATCAAACAGTTTTTCTGAATCTCCAGATAGCAAATGAAAGCACCGTTATTCCGATACCTGCTAATGCCGCCAGTTGCGACCAGAGCACCCAGAAACCGGTACCTTTCAGGAAAATTCCCCTGATGATGACCATATAGAAGCGCAATGGATTCAACAGAGTCAGCCATTGTACCGGTTCCGGCATGTTTTCGATGGGGAAGGCAAAGCCGGAGAGCAGCATGGCCGGGAAGATGACGAAGAAGGCGGTCATCATGGCCTGCTGTTGGGTTTGACTGATGCTGGAGATCAGCAGGCCGATACCCAGCGAACTCATCAGGAAGAGAGTGGTGGCAAAAAAGAGCAGCAGCAGGCTGCCTCGTACCGGTACATCAAAAACTATTGCGCCGACCAGGCTGATCAGAGCCACATCAATATAGCCGATCAGTACAAACGGGAGCGTCTTGCCCAGGATGAATTCACTCTTGCGGATCGGGGTGACGATGACCTGTTCAATGGTTCCGATTTCCTTTTCCCGCACAATGGCCATGGAGGAGAGCAGCATGGTGATGACAAAGAGGATGTTGGTAATGACGGCCGGTACATAGAAAGGGGGGCTTTCCAGGTTTTCGTTGAACCAGGCCCGGCTGGCTAGCTGTACCTGGCCGATGCGTGGTGCTGTGCCGCTATGCCGTTTGATGAAATCGGCCTGTAGTTTGGTGTTGTATTCCGTTGACAGGCGCCCCAAATAGCCCATGACCACACCAGCAGTATTGGAGTCGCTGCCGTCCAGCAGTGCCTGAACCGGGGCGTTTTCTCCCCTGGTCAGCAGTTCACTGAAACCGCGTTCAATTTTGATGACAACCCGCACCTTGCCGTGATCCAGCAGGTTGGTTGCTTCTTGATCATTGGCGATGCGCTGAACCAGCCGGAAATGTCCTGAAGAGGTCAGGATCTCAGCCAGTTCCCTGCTCTCGCTGCTGTTGTCCCGATCCATGATCGCCGTGGGGATATTCTTCACATCCATATTGACGGCGTAGCCGAAAATCACCGTCTGCAGAGCGGGCAGCACAAAAAGCACGATCCGCATGCGCGGGTCGCGGAAAACCTGGATGAACTCTTTGATCAGCATGGCTCGGAGACGCTCAAACATTATTTAAACCTTTATTATCTATCCCTTCTCCCTCTGGGAGAAGGGATAGACTAAACAATTTTCTTCTTAAACTTCCTGACCGCTACAGTCATTACAATCACACCAAACAGGATCAGAAACAGCACCTCCGGCCACAATACGGATATTCCTACATCTTTCAGATAAATCCCACGCAGGATAAAGACAAAGTAGCGGGCCGTGATTATGTGAGTCACAGCCTGAATGGGAGCGGGCATGTTTTCAATGGGGAAGATGAAGCCTGAAAGGAGAAAGGCTGGCAGTACGGTTGTGACGATTGCCAGCTGGCTGGCCAGCAGTTGGCTTTTCGTAATAATGCTGAGCAGCATGCCAAAAGCCAGTGCACCGAACAGGAAGATCAGGGCAAGGGGAGTCATCAGCCAGAGACTGCCGCGCATCGGTACATCAAAAACAAATTCGCCGACACAGAGGCAGAGAATCAGATCCAGTATGCCGATGCAGAAATAAGGGGCCATTTTGCCCCAGATCAGTTCCGCTCCTGAAACCGGAGTCGCCATCAACTGTTCCATGGTACCGGTTTCCCATTCGCGGGCGATGCAGAGTGAAGTCAGGATGGCAGCCATGATCATCATGACTACTGCAATCAGGCCCGGGAAGATGAAGTTGCGGGAGACCATGTCGCTGTTGTACCAGACACGCGGTACCAGTTCAAGGGATGGGGCTTTTGCTTTTACACCTGTGCGGAATAGCTGTTTCAGAGCAATCTGGCGTGAGAATGTCAGGACGGTTGCCTCTGCATAACCGAGGGCGATGGTGGCGCTGTTCGGATCACTGCCATCGACGATTACCTGCAGATCAACAGTTTCGCCGAGTGAGAGTTTTCGTGTCAGGTCCGACGGAATAACCAGGGCAATCATTGCATCGCGTCGGTCAATGGCCAGTTCAATCTGCCGGTAATCGGAAACGTGCTGTTTCAGGTCAAAGTAGCGTGACCCACTGAAGCGGCTGATCAATTCCCGGCTTTCAATGCTGTCACCTTGATTCCAGACCACCAGCGGCACCCGGTCCACATCCATGGTCAAGGCGTAGCCGAACAGGAACAAAAGCAGCATCGGCATGCCGATCCCCATCATCAGGCTGCGCGGATCACGCAGTACGTGCAGGAATTCCTTTTTGGCAACAGCTTTCAGGCGGCGCAGGGTCATGGTTTCCACATTGTTTCATTCACGGTTTAATCACAGCATGCCGACGATGGCGCCGGTCATCAATGAGGCCAGAACACCGGCAATCAGTGCCTTTACCCCCAGGCCTGCAATCTCTGCTCTTCGTTCCGGGCAGAGTGAACCTAGCCCGCCGATCAGGATGCCCAGGCTGCCCAGGTTGGCAAAGCTGCACATGGCATAGGTCATGATGAGGCGGCTTTTTTCACCCAGTGCGGACAATGGTAGTTTTGCAAACTCAATATAGGCCAACAGCTCGTTAAGAACGATTTTGGTGCCCATCAGAGCGCCGGCGGTCCGGGCTTCTTCCCATGGAACTCCGATCAGCCAGACAACCGGGGCCATTAACGTACCCAGGATCCGTTCCAGTGTTAATGGAGCACCATTCAAGTCCGGCAGCTGTGAAAGCCCGATATTGCACAGTTTTACCAATGCCACAAACACAATCAGGATGGCCACAATATTGAAAAGGAGCTGCAGTCCTTCCCAGGTCCCTTTTGCCAGGGCATCCATGGCGCTTCTGGCTTCGGAAGGGGTGATCTCGCTGCCAAGGGTCTGCGGTTCAGTCTCAGGGACGATTATAAAGGCCAGTACCAGTGCGGCTGGAGCGTGAATGATGGAGGCTGTCAGTATGTGGCCGAAGGCGTCGGGAATCACACCCTTCAGGACCGTGGCATACAGAATCAGCATGGTGCCCGCGATGCAGGAAAGTCCGGTAACCATCATGGCGAACAGTTCACTGCGGGTCATTTTGTTCAGATACGGACGGATCAGAAGAGGGGATTCGATCATGCCCAGAAAAATGCAGCCGGAAGCAACTACACCCAGAACCCCACCGATGCCCATTGTTTTGCGCAGCACCCAGGAAAAAGCCCGGATTATCCTGGGCAGGATACGCCAGTAATAAAGCAGGGCGGTCAACGCAGCGATGACAAGCACCAGCGGCAGGGACTGGAATGCCAGGGAGAACGATCCACCAGGTGCTGTCTCCACAAACGGCAGAGGCCCGCCGCCCAGATAGCCGAATACGAACGAAGTGCCTGCCAGCGTTGCCTCCTGCAGGGCAATGACAATGTTGTTCAGCCCGAGAAAAATCTGCTGAAACAGCGGTGCTTTCAGCATTAGGACGGCGATTGCAATCTGCAGCGCCAGTCCGGCCAGAATCATGCGCCAGGGCAGGATGCGCCTATTTTCACTGAGCAGCCAGGCCACGAACAGTAAGACAAAGATTCCAAAAATGCTTTGTATCATTCTTAAAAAACCTCTGGTGATTTGATGGTTAAATGCGAATATGGCAAATGCTAACAGACCGGTTACAGCCAGAAATGAACATGAAAATTATCGGATGAAAGTAGTAAATTCTGTCTGCAGGGTTTTTCTTATTATCTGTCTAATCCCTGTAGGTCGTGCTCCTCAATCAGGCCGATAAACACATCTTCCAGAGTTGGCAGTCTGCCGTTAACAGCCCGTTCCTGTTTCAGTTCCAGCGGTGTTCCTATAGCTACCAGTTCTCCCTGGTATATCAGTGCCAGACGGTCACAGTATTCTGCTTCATCCATGTAATGTGTGGTAACAAAAATGGTCACCCCTTTTGAGGCAAGTGTGTAGATCAGTTGCCAGAATTTGCGGCGACTGAGCGGATCCACTCCGGAGGTCGGTTCATCCAGAAAAATAATTGGCGGTTCATGCAGGATGGCGCAGCCAAGCGCCAGTCGCTGTCTCCAGCCGCCTGAAAGTTCACCGGCGTTGGAGCTGCGCCGCTCAGTCAGTCCAGCC
>JBGSQR010000157.1:0-3536 GCA_041737975.1 Geobacterales bacterium
CTTCCTGGATTCTTCGAGGCCAGGCGACCACCAATTTTTGCAAATATAAAGGCTGAAATAACGACAGTAATAAACTGGCCAAGCCATACTGCTGTTAAGAAATTAGTTACTTTTGTTTCTTGGAGGAATACATATGCTGGAATACTCTGCATTGAAATTACAAAAAAGATTGCAATTATTTTGGCATGTTTCTTCGCTAAGTATCCACAAGGCAGGGTAGTGACTATTGCAGTTGAAATTGCACAAATGGAGTTGAAAAATGTGAATATGATGAATAGCGTTGTTTTCGATTTTGCAGAAAATACATAAATTGCAGGAAAGACGGCATAGGAGGTTATGAATCCTTGAATTTCTATGTAAATAAGTGATGAAAGCAATATCAGTAGGACAATCAGGGCCCATTTCAAGATGGTTATTATCATTTTTTGGGCCCCTTTTATCTATTCTGTCTAAGCAGTTCCCATAAGTTCAGTTAAACCGTTCTTTGCCGTAAAGAACAATGCATCAATCTTTCTAGCGCATGTTCAAAATCATAAACTCCATTTAACTCTTTTGCTGAACATACATAAAAATCTGCGTAACTATCAGTATCTTTTGGGTTATACAGAATACCTTCATTATAAGAGTCAATATCCTGAAAATAATAACTATCGTTATCGTCTTGTTCCAGATTTTTACCAACAAAAACCACTGTTTTCATCACTGGAATCATCATATTTTCGTCAACAAAATTAACAATATAATATATTGAGTTTAGTTTTATATCATGTTCTGAAATTGGCTCCCCAAACAATGGAATTTCTCGGCTTTTAATAAAAATTGTATCAGACATATAATTAAACTCTCCTATGGGAAAATAGGTACAGGCATTGGACCAGGGAAAATAGGGGGATAAGAAGGTTTAGGTTTTGGAAATGGAGACGGTCCCTTAAACCATTCTTTAAATCTTTTTAAGCAATCTTCAGGATCATTACAGCTACAACTTGGTGGCCCGTCAATACGTCGATTCAATTTCCAATCATCACTAGAAACTTGCCTGGCTTTGGCAACTTTCACATTCTAAACATTACTGTAATCATGCTCCGCAACAATAATCTCATCATCAGAATACCAGACGTAATGCCCTGCCTTTACACCCTCTTTATAATGACCACTCTCTTTCATGACTCCATTATCCCACCAAGTGTTATAAGGGCCATGACGTAATCCGTCTTTGAAAAAAGACTCCTCTACCAGCAAACCATTACTATTCCAAACTCTGTTGATGCCATTAAGCTTACCATTACAGAATTCAGATTGGGCCAGCAAACGGCCTTCATTATCTCGAATTTCTTTTACTTTCATTTTTTTTCTTCAATCTCCTATCGGGGGTAGTCTTCACCTCACATCTGGATCAAGGTCTGGGAACTGCATAATAATTGGGCGTTCCAACTCGGTATAAATATTTGCCATAATTGTTGCAATACCTTTTCTTAACACTTGAAGTTCAGCTTCATCTTGTATTTGTTCAATAAGTGCAGCCGCATCATTTAAGCCATTACCAACTTCTGTAAAGCATTCCATTAATTGGGTCGCTAATTCCTTATCCATTAAACTGGCTCCTTTTTAGCTGAAGGTGACGGTTGTTCCGGCTGACGGTTTCAAGCCAGCCGTTGCCCACCAAAAGGGGACGTTGTTGATTAGTTGATTAACTGGGTGCTAGTTGACAAATCAACAACGTCCCTTCAGGTACTTCCTTGTTTCCTTATACCAAGTCTTTTCAGTAGTACCGGTCGGATCGGTGTAAATCTCCAAGGCAATGTTGTCATTGTCGTAGATGTATGTCCATGTGCTCGTCTTAGTTACATCGCTTATGATTGTGGTGAGCTTCTTTTCAATCCGTCTGCCGAAAGGATCATATTTGAAGGTGACGGTGCGTTTTTCCGCACCTTTGGTTTTCTCCACCTTTACCAGGCGGTTTTCATAGTCCCATTCCTGAGACCAGCTCTTGTCAGTTGCGTTGGGGACGATCCTGGTCGTCTGGTTGCCACTGTTGTTGTACTGGTACTGCAACACCCTGCCGCTGGTCATCTGGTTGGCGTAGTTGTGCTGGTAGCCGGTATCCTTGGCACCTGGGCCGGTCTGCCTGTTTCCCGCATCGTCGTAGGTGAAGTTCTCAGTGCCCCTGAGTGTTGCTGCCTGTTTCAGTCTGTAGATCTCGTCGTAATCGTAGGTTTCTGTGCCGGATGCGGTTGTCTTTGCCTTGCGGTTGCCGGTCTTGTCGAAGTCACTGTATTCGGCGAAGGATATGAATGACGTGCCGTTTTTATGGTTTATTCTTCTTTACAGCAGTAAGTATCAATAAATAATTCTACGCCCAATTCGCCTAATTTATTTAGGAGGTTAGGTGAAAATGTGGGCCCACCATCAAAGCTCGATGTAAAATGACCACACCAAATTAGTACCTGATACTTTGTTAGGTATTCCCCGACTTTATCCTTTAATGGTAAGAAAATGTTAAGTAAGGATTCTAGCCCCTCCTCCAGTGAATCCCAATCTTCGTAACTATTTTCAGGGTATACGGAATATCCCCACATTGATTCAGCAAACACCCTAGTGCTAGTCGCAGTTTTGGGTTCACCTCGTTTTCGAGTGTTATTTGCGGTTATACCAAGACTTTTTGATATAGCGTTTATATCAAATTCATCTTTTTCACTAAATATTCTAAGTTCTACGGTATAGGAATGCATTTTTCCCCCTATGGCGTTACAAAAACGAGAGGCGGACACACAAAGAATTCCACTAATTTATAGACAATGTACCCACCAACAAGTACTACTGCCACCATTTTTGTTTGTTTCACACATGGTTTCTTCTCCGGTTGTTTATCCGGACACTTCTGCTTTTTTCTTTCGCATTTGTTATTTTTCCCATCAGGTTTACCTTCACGAAGCCATTCTGCATACCCTTCAGCTATCTCCTCCTCTGGGCGCACACGAGGTCCGACTGGATCCTTATAGCATTTCTCAAACCATCTTTGAAAGTCTCGATTTATATATTCAGGCTTATACCATGGATCAAACTTGCTTAAGCCATCCGGGTCAACGAAGTTAACCGGATTATTTTCAACATAGGCATATAGATTAATTCCACCATCCAGCCCGATTGGATCCTTTTGCAAGAACCTTCCCTCCATCGGATCATAGTACCTAGCCCGGTAGTAGTGCAATCCCGTTTCCTTGTCCCACTCCCTGCCGGTGTATGTGTAACTGTTCCTGAAACCTGTAGACTGTGTCGGCATGCCGAAGCTGTCATACTCATAGCTTTGTACCACATTTTTGGCAGCATCGGTGATGGTGGTGATACTGCCAAGCCCATCGGCATGGAAGTAGTAAAAATTTCCACCCCTCTCCATTGCCAGATGCTCATCCGTATTTGCGCCATGAGTATACCAAGTCTTTTCAGTAGTACCGGTCGGATCGGTGTAAATCTCTAAGGCGATGTTGTCATTGTCGTAGATGTAGCTCCATGTGCTCGTCTTGGTTGCACCGCTTATG
>JBGSQR010000177.1:0-10726 GCA_041737975.1 Geobacterales bacterium
TGTTGTGGGAATCCCCAAAACCATTGACAATGACCTCCTTGAAACCGATTTCACATTCGGCTACAACACAGCGCTAGAAACGGCTACTGACGCCCTGGATAAACTTCACACAACAGCAGAAAGTCACCACAGGTTGATGATTCTGGAAGTAATGGGACGCTATGCCGGTTGGATTGCGCTTGAATCAGGCATTGCCGGTGGGGCTGATGTGATCCTTATTCCGGAAATTCCTTTTGATATAAAACTGATTTCCGATGCTGTCATGAAGCGCTCCAAACGGGGCAGTCGTTTCAGCATTCTGGTCGCGGCAGAAGGTGCCTACCCGCTTGGCGGATGCAGGGTTGTCTCAAAAGGAGTTGATGACTGCAATATGATCGAGCGCCTGGGTGGTATTGGCCAGTATGTTGCCAAAGAGATAGAAAATCAGCTTGATATAGACATGGATGTCAGAGTCACAGTACTCGGTCACCTGCAGCGCGGCGGCTCCCCTACAACATTTGATCGCGCCCTTGGCAGTCGCTTCGGCACAAAGGCCGTCCAGATGATTGTTGACGGTGAATTCGGCAAAATGGCATGTCTGCGTGGCAGAAGCATAGGTTCTGTGCCGATTGAAGACGCCATCAAAGAACTCAAGCTGGTTGATCCGGGTGGAGAGATCGTCCGCGCAGCCGAAGATCTTGGTATTATGCTTGGTCGGTAAACAAAAACAAGTCAACTTCAGATTAATCTATTGACAATTCAGCAAAAAACCCCTAAAAAGACATAAATAGTCTTTTAGTTAGTTAGAAGCTATTTTCTGCGCTTTTCCGGCAGAAAATAACTTCGTTAACGCACTTATCCAGTTTGTCAGGGTTTAGGGGTTTTCATTATGATGGAACTGACACGCAAAGGTGAATACGCTGTTCGAGGAATTGTTTACCTGGCAACCAGACCGCTTGACCAGGTCTGCCTGCTGAGTGAAATTGCCTCTGCTGTTGATGTCCCTCAAACATTTCTTGCCAAAATCTTCCAGCAATTCAGCAAAATCGGACTTGTCAGATCATACAGGGGAACTGGTGGCGGTTTTGTTTTAGGCCGTTTGCCGGAAAACATCTCTCTGCTTGAGGTAGTTGAAGCCGTTGAAGGCCCAATCACACCAAACCGCTGCGTTATCGGCGAAGGCCAATGTGATCGTGTGGCGGGCTGCAATGTTCATCCAGTCTGGATTAATGTCCAACAGCAAACTCGTGAAATTCTTGCAAACGTCAGCTTGCTACAGTTGGCAGGTAAATAAACTTAAAAAAATTTGCCCGCAAACAAGACCATTTTTGTCGGATAGCAACCGGCTAACTTGCATTTAAATTATTAACCTTTACAATTAAGACTTATCAATTCGACATAGTATAGTTGCTTTAATTTCAATAAAAACAGGAAGGAGGAGTTATGGATGCTCTGATGTTAAGCCGATTACAGTTTGCAGTAACCTGTATGTTCCATTTTCTTTTTGTACCGTTAACCCTTGGACTCTCCATCATGATCGCCTGGATGGAAACACGCTACGTCATCACTGGTGATGAAATGTGGCTGCGGATGACCAAGTTCTGGGGCAAGCTATTCTTGATAAACTTTGCTCTTGGCGTAGTAACCGGTATCACCATGGAATTCCAGTTCGGCATGAACTGGGCCGAATACTCCAGATATGTGGGTGACATTTTTGGAGCACCTCTGGCAATAGAAGCAACCGTGGCCTTTTTCCTGGAATCAGTATTTATTGGTGTCTGGATTTTCGGCTGGAACAAACTGTCCAAACCTGTTCACGCAATTACTATCTGGCTGGTAGCAATTGCAACCAACCTCTCCGGACTGGTAATTCTACTCGCTAATGGCTGGATGCAGCATCCTGTTGGATATGTACTACGCAATGGTCGTGCAGAAATGGTAGATTTTCTTGCAGTACTAACCAACCCGACAGGTTGGATTCAGTTTGGACACCAGATGACATCAGGCTACACAGTTGCTGCATTTTTTATTATGGGCATATCTGCCTGGCACCTGCTCAGAAACAATGAAGTTGACTTTTTTAAGCGGTCCTTTAAACAGGCTGCTATTTTCGGACTATTCGCATCCTTATCCGTAGCACTTATGGGTGATGTGCACGCAATCAACACAGCTAAAACCCAGCCGGCCAAATTTGCTGCCATGGAATCAGTATGGGAAACAACAAAATCAGCAGACATGCATCTTTTACTGATGCCGGATTCAGCTAATGAAAAGAACTCGCTTGAGGCGCTATCAGTCCCAGGAATGGTAAGTATGATGGCCTTTCATGATAAAAATGCCGAAATCAAAGGTCTAAAAGAATATCCTAAAGAATTTAGACCTCCTGTAACACCGGTATTTTTTAGTTTCCGGGTTATGGTTGGCATAGGCACATACCTGATTCTAGCAGCTGCTATAGCTGTATTTATCTCACGTAAAAAAGATCTGGAAAAATACCGTTTACTTCTGACACTGCTGGTATTCACTATTCCACTACCCTACCTGGCAAATCAGCTGGGCTGGATAGTTGCCGAAATGGGGCGCCAACCCTGGATTGTTTATGGAGTTCTTAAAACGGCCGATGCCGTTTCCAGAAATGTCTCAACGGCTCAGGTAGCTATCTCTTTGGCCGGGTTTACTATACTTTATGGCGGTCTGGGTATAATTGATTTTTACCTGCTTACAAAATATGCCAAAAAAGGCCCGGACAGTGATCTGTCTGAAATTATCAAAACAGAAAGGGGGCACTAACCCATGGAATATCAAGTAACCTGGTTTATACTTTGGGGCGTTCTCTGGGCAGTCTACTTCATGCTTGACGGATTTGTCTTCGGCGCTGGCTTCATGTCCCCTTTCCTGGCTGAAAACGATACGGAAAAACGTGTCCTCATCAATACTTTTGGACCGGTCTGGGATGGAAATGGGGTCTGGCTTGTTACTGCCGGTGGGGCGACATTTGCCGCATTCCCGACTACCTATGCGCTGATGTTCAGCAACCTCTATACTGCGCTACTGTTACTGCTGTTCTGTCTGATCATACGTGGTGTTTCTTTCGAGTTCAGAGGCAAAATTGACAGTACAGCCTGGAAAGCAGCCTGGGACAAGGCCCTGGCCATTTCAAGCCTGTTGCTGGCGCTGCTGTTCGGCGTAGCGTTCGGCAACATTTTCAAAGGTATCCCCATGCGCAATGACTTTATCACCCATAATTATGCCTATGATGGCTCGCTGCTGACCTTGCTGAACCCTTACGGCCTGTTAACAGGGGTGCTGTTTGTGCTGCTGTTTGCAGTCCATGGCTCCCTCTATGCTGCCATCAAAACAACAGAGGGATTATCTCAAAGAGCTGCCGCAATGGCCGGCAAACTTTGGCTGCCTCTTACTGTTGTTGCTGTTGCCTTCCTGGCTTACACTTATCCGGCAACAAAATTATATGACAATTACCTTAACTATCCGATACTGCTTTTGGTTCCACTAATAGCTGTCGGTTCGCTGCTGCTGATCAAAGTCTTCATTTCCAATGGACAGATGCATAAAGCCTTCTTATTTTCCTGTTTCACAATAGTTTTTGTCTGTTTTACGGGAGTGACCGGATTATTCCCCAACCTGATTCCTTCCAGCATTGATCCGGCATCGAATCTGACGATTTTCAATTCATCATCCAGTCCATATACACTGAAGATAATGACAGTCGTTGCCCTGATCTTTGTTCCGATTGTAATCTCCTACAAAATATGGGTTTACAGACTTTTCCGTGCACGGGTTACAAACAAGGATGTATTGGAAAATCACGAAGCCTACTAGCTACGCTAAACAGCTGTTTTAACAACTGCTTTACCCCTAAAACTTGACAAAGACACAAAGGTACTGTATAAGATTATCAACTTAAAACCCCAACCAAAGTCTCGGACCTCCGGGACTTTGGCATTTCAGGGGTTATCCCTAATGAAAGGAGTATCCAGCCGGATTAACCGCTTTGATTTCCAGGCACTGTGATGCCGGTCCGGCAAAGCCGACACAACCACCCACTCTACCTATTATGCGAAAACTAATTATCTTAATGCCATTCCTGCTACTTCTGGCGGCCTGCGAAAATGCACCCATAAAGAAGGCTGAGCAATCAATGACAGCCACTATTTCCAGCGAAACTTCACTTGATCGCGAAATCAAGGGTCTTCTGGAAAAAGGCATCTCAATGAGTGAGCGAAAAAAACAGGTCATGCACATCGAAACAGCATTTAAACGCCACACCACTCCGGAACGCGCCAGACAACTGGCAGCACTCTGTTTCACCAAAACCCTCGGCACTCCATTTCTCCCATTCGACCTTGCTGAAATAGCTCTGGCGGAAACAGGAGGACACAGCTTATCAGGTGACGCCGTGTCATCAAAAGGCGCTTTAGGCGTCTGGCAACTTATGCCCAAGCGTGCCAAAAGCCATGGCTATTCACCAGCAGAAATGGCTAACGACGAAAAATGCGCCGAAGCTGCCGTAAGAGAGTTGTTTACTAAACTGGAAATGGCTCAGGGCAACCTGGAAAAAGCAAAGAAGCTTTATTGCGGACAGGGACCACAAGCCGACCAATATGTGCGCAAGCTGCACAAGATCAGACAGGAAATGTTGGATGAAATGGAAAGTCATACTGACCGACTTGCTATGGCCGAAGCAAAGTAAAATATCCGGTACGTAATGCTGCTTTGACCGTTTATGCAGTCAATTTCAGATTTCATCATACGGATTAAAAACAAATCAAATATTTTTTATTACTTTCGGGTTGAATTAAACCGGTGAGACATCGAATGTCCGTCGGAATAATTCAACCCGTATTTATTTGACTAATCGCTTTTGACAATCATTCATTTCATCTGTGGTTCAGCCCGTTTTTGCTTGATATGAAAGGGGCCGCTCTGTTATATTTACTTGATTTTTTTATAGAAATGCAGGGTGCTACAAGGAAACGAAAAGTGAATAGCAATAAGTCAGGATTTCAAAATTTAAGCGGGAAAAGACTGTTTTTTTTAGTAACAGCTTTAGTTTGTATTCTAATGACTTCTGCAGTAGCAATTATCTTGTTAAACAGGATTGTTGTAGGCGGAGCAAGTTATAACTATATAAAAAAAAGTACGGAAGCTATTGAAAATATTACCATTATCAATTCAGATCTTTACCAGATTCTTAACGAAGTCCGCCCGATCATGCATGATGCCGACAAAGGTTCAGCTATCACCATGGCAAGACTGCTAACGCTTGATATCGACAAGCGTTTTGTCACCCTGCAGGATCTGGTCAGATCTTCCGGACGTAAAGAAGTTGTCAACAAGGTTGACCTGATCTGGAAAGAATACAAGAAAACCTTGATGGAAGAAATAATTCCGGCATCTGCCAAGGGAGACAAACTTAAAATCGCTTACCTTACCACCGGCATACAGTCACAGCGCTTTAACAGCATCAGCAAGAACATGGCAACCTTAACCGCAAACCTGCGCCAGGACATTACTCAAACCGAGTTACAAGCAGCTTCAGACAAAAATGTAAATATCGCAATTACCGCTTTTTTAACAGCCATTCTGCTTTGCATCACAGCATATCTCCAGAGGATAACCTCAGGGCTTTCCGTTAAGCAGCTTCAACAGAACACTGAATTGACCGGGGAAATTAGTGCAGAAAAGACCGTAGAACAACCAACCCCTAAAGATGTCGTTAATACTGTTGATCTGCCGGAAATTGAAAGTGACATACCTTTATCGGCCCTTTCCAGACCTCTGACACAGCACCCAATTCCGGAAGCACTAATCAGAATCAGCTGCGAGCTTGCGGATACGTCAGCTCGTACAGGGTCATTTTTGTCAGAACAGGAAACAGCGGTTAATAACCTTTCTGAGCAAACAGACCACATAGTTCAATCTTCACGCCATTTAGCTTCTGACCTTGCAAAGCTTGACTCCTGGTCGTCAAACAATCAGGCGGCCGCAGTCAATATGATATCAACCAACCAGGAAACAGCATTAACAACTGATCAACTTGAAAAAGATATGGAGCAACTTCACACTGATGTTTCTGATTCAGCTACAATGCTAAAATCATTACATACTCATCTCTGTAACTTACAAAATATTGTTTGTAATACGGCTTCCTCTTCAGTTTATATGGATGCAGGTATTAAACTTCTTCACAGTAATTCACTTGAGTCAGTCAACAATCTACAGTTTATAGGACAAAATGCAGAGACAGGCAGGCAGTTGATAGATGATGCCATCAACAGCATTTGTGAACTTAGGGCTGCATCTCAGATCACAACTGATGCTGTTGAAAAACTTTCCTTAAAAACAAGAACCATCAACAGCCTTAATTCAACGATAGCCGAGATGGCTGAACAAACAAAACTGCTGGCATTTAATGCAACCATCATTGCAACCCAGACTGGAGAGCAAGGAAATAACTTTGCCGTTGTAGCCGACGAAATCAAGTACTTGGCAGAACGTACGAGTAGTGCCACCCTCAAGATATCTAACATCATTACTGGTATGCAGAAGGAAACTCACCTGACTGTTGACAGCATTTGTAAATCCGAAGCAAATATCATCAAAGGCGAGCAGCTTTCGCAACGCTCATCCATGGTTCTTAATGACATCATCAAGGGAATATCACAAACAAACGCACAGATTCAGAAGATTGCCGATGCAGCTTCAATAAGAGCCGGTGAAAGCCATGTAATCAGAGAAGACCTCAATAATCTTGTCAAATTGTTTGAAGACACAGCTGAATCAACTGGCGGTCAATCGGATCTATTTGCTAAGCTGATCCTTTCGACAGATCATATCAAGCAAACTACTGCGGTTATACGCTCTGAAGCCCATGACCAACTAAGCCGTAGCTGCATCATTACTAATGCAGCTGAAGAGTTGTGCAATTTGAACAATGAAATGCAGGAAACCGGATTTAATCTTTACAAGCAGAGCGAAACAGTTTCAGCTACTGTAACTAATATGGGTGAAACCACCACCAAAGCAGCAGCTGCCGCAACAACAACCAAAGAGTCGGCTGAAGAGCTGGCAAAACAGATTGATATCCTGAAAGCAGACCATTCTTGCAGTGGAAGTTGATCGAACTGATATTCAAAAATCATCTCAATAAAATAAACGGACCAATTACATGAACAGACTTTCCAAATGCTTTGAAACATTAAAAAAACAAAACAGCAAAGCCCTGGTTACCTTTATTACGGCTGGTGACCCTGATCTAACCACAACAGAAGAGATGATTCTTCTGCTGGAAGAATCCGGTTCAGACATCATCGAACTTGGCATGCCTTTTTCTGATCCCATGGCAGATGGCCCGACCATCCAGCTTTCATCGGAACGCGCCCTGGCTGCCGGAACAAATCTGGAGAGAATACTTGCTTCAGTTAAAAAGGTAAGAACAACCTCCCAGATTCCAATTATCCTAATGGGCTACCTGAACCCGATTCATGCCTACGGTTATGAGCGTTTTGCGCGTGATGCCGCCCATGCAGGTGTTGATGGACTGCTGTTGGTGGATATGCCGCCAGAGGAATCCAAAGAATTGCTTGGTTATGCCAACCAATATGGCCTGAATATCATTTTCCTGCTCACCCCGACCTCCGATGCGGACCGCATGGCTACTGTCGCAAAAATTGGCCGAGGTTTTATCTATTATGTAACCGTTGCAGGTGTAACCGGCGCTCGACAAAATGTGTCCACCTCACTTGAAAAGGAGTTGGCTGTCATTCGTGACAGAATAAAAATTCCGGTTGTGGCCGGTTTCGGCATATCAACTCCGGACCAGGCTGCCAGTGTGGCTTCTCTGGCCGACGGCGTGGTTGTAGGCAGTGCAATTGTGAAACTTTTTGAAAAATATAGTGGCGCTGAATTAAAATCAGAAGTTCGCACTTTCATTAGTGCTTTGAAAACAGCCATTTCCTAACCTATTTTAAACGCCTTTTGCCGCAACTTGACTTGGCAGTACATATCTGCTACCAAGCATTTTTATTTATTAATCACGAGGTCACTCATGAGCTGGTTCAACAGGGAAAAAGCAGGTATTGACAAATCTACAAAAAAAACCAAAGCACTCGATGGCATGTGGGTTAAATGCCAAGGCTGCTCGGCAACCGTATTAAACAAAGATATTGAAGAAAACATGAGTGTCTGTCCCAAGTGCGGACACCATTATCGCATTTCGGTAGCCCGCCGCCTGGCGTCATTGCTGGACAACGCGACCTGGCAGGAGTTTGACGCAGGAATGACATCCGTGGACTTCCTGGAGTTCAAGGACGCCAAGAGTTATCAGGAGCGTATTGACACCGCACTGGCAAAAGGCGGCTCTAAAGATGCCGTAGTCTGCGTTGAAGGTGCTATTCTGGAAACTCCGGTACAGGTATCTGTTTTCGATTTTTCATTCATGGGTGGCAGCATGGGTAGCGTTGTCGGCGAAAAACTCACTCGCTGCATCGAACGTGGTGTCAACAAGCGCCAGCCTGTGATTATCTTCTCTGCCTCCGGCGGTGCCCGTATGCAGGAGAGTATCCTTTCCCTGATGCAGATGGCAAAAACGTCAGCTGCACTGGCCAAACTGAAACAGGCAGGACTGCCATTCATCTCCGTTTTGACCGATCCTACCACTGGTGGCGTAACGGCAAGCTTCGCCATGCTTGGCGACCTCAACATCGCCGAACCCAAGGCCCTGATCGGCTTTGCCGGTCCGCGTGTAATCGAGCAAACTATCCGCCAGAAACTACCGGAAGGTTTCCAGCGCGCAGAGTACCTGCTAGACCACGGCATGATCGACGCCATTATCCCACGTACTGAAATGCGTGTAAAACTAGCTTCAATCCTAAAAATACTGTATCGCCAAGCAGCCTGAAATGCCTCTGATCGGCATTCTTGAAAAGCTCTATACCAGAAGGCGCTTTGGTATTCGCCCGGGCATCGACAGAATTAAAATTCTGCTTGATCGCCTGGGCAATCCGGAGCGTTCCTTTGCTTCAATTCATGTTGTAGGAACCAACGGCAAAGGATCTACGTCGGCTTTTCTTTCAAGCATACTGACAAACAGTGGCTACCAGACAGCACTTTTCACCTCACCTCACCTGGTTAATTTCAATGAGCGATTTCGCATCGACGGCACTGAAATCGACTCAAACAAACTGGCAATTCTGCTGGAAAGAGTTTTGGCAATCGCACCGGAAGAATCAACTTTCTTTGAGATAGTTACAGCCTTGGGAGCCCTTTGTTTCGCTGAAGAGCACATAGAAATCGCAGTAATGGAAGCCGGCATGGGTGGGTGTTCAGATGCAACCGCCGCCTTCCCTGGCATATTGACCCTGATCGCACCGATCTCGCTGGACCATTGCGATTATCTGGGAACAACTATCGAGGAGATTACCCGAGAGAAGTCAGCTATTGCTGAACCTTCAACTCCGGTTTTATCAGCCCAGCAACCTGAACAGGTGCAGTCAATAATCGCCAATAACTGCCTGTCAGCCGGCTCACCATTTTATGTAGCGGAAACTGACTTTACAGCCCGCTGGAACAGTCATGGTTTGCTTGATTACAATGGGATGAATATTAAACTGGCTGACCTGGAGACCGGTATCGCTGGCAGATATCAGTCTGGAAATGCTGCTCTGGCACTGGCGGCGGCAGAAACACTTTTAAACCTGGGCATGAAGATTAGCCCTGAAGCAATGCGCTCAGGACTTGCCAATGCCCATTGGCCAGGCAGAATGGAAATGATACCCGGCCAACCGCGACTTTTGCTTGACGGGGCACACAACCCTGCCGGGGCAGCTGCACTGGCGGAATCTCTTGGCAGCTACAGCTATAAGAGGATCCTGCTGGTCACAGGCATTATGGCAGACAAGGATGCCAAAGCAATCCTTGCGCCACTGGCCGAAATTGTCAGCAAGGCTTTCTGTGTCGCGCCTGATATTGATCGCGCCATGGATGACAAAACGCTGGCCAAAATAACAACTGAACTGTGCATAGAATCAGTACCTTGCGGAAGTATCGCCAACGGAATTACAATTGCGAAAAACGAGGCTGAAGCTGATGATTTGATCCTGGTTTGTGGCTCACTATTCACTGTCGGAGAAGCAAAAGCCTGGCTGGCTGGAAAACAATTCAAAGGAATTCGGGGTTAGAATTGCCGTGCAGATAAAATCAAGAATTTTAAACCTCATATTATTGATTTGCCTGACCATGCTGTCGGTGACGATTGCCCATGCTGAAGGCAGAAATGCAGCGACGGAAGACGTTATCATCAAAGCTGACGAAATGTTCCAGAACCAGGCTGATGAAACTGTTATCGCCACCGGCAATGTCATAATTGTTTATTCCGGAATGACTATGACAGCCGACAAGGCGACTTATAATCGTACTACCGGCATGCTGACAGCTACCGGCAAACTGACGATTTCCAAAGGTGAAGAAACTCTGCGCGGAGAATCGGCCAACCTTGACATCCAGAGTGGACGCGGTGAAATAGATAACGGCACCCTGATCATTCCGCAATCAAATGCAACAATTACCAGCAAGAAAATTATCAGAGAAGATGAACTGCATCTGTCAATGTCCGAAAATGAGCTAACCACCTGTGAACTGCCAAATCCCAGCTGGAAGTTCGGTGCTGAGAAACTGAATGTAAACCTGTTGGGATACGCAACCGGACGAAACATTATTTTCTACGTCA